>DATNOW010000894.1:0-2743 GCA_036703515.1 Chroococcidiopsis sp. | reverse complement strand
AAATAGTTCGTCGCGGTCATGAGTTAGGCAATCATCTCACCGAAGATCGACCCAGCATTCGGCTTTCACCGGAGGCGTTTGAAGCCGATCTTGTGGCAGCCGAGCGCGTCATTGCACCGTTTATCCCGTTCACTACGTCTACTCACGCTGACCCGCTGCGCTGGCTGCGTCCTGCTTCGGGATGGTATAACGCCACCATGATTCGTATAGCGACCAAGCATGGCTACCGCGTAGCCTTAGGCTCAATTTTTCCGTTTGATACCCACATCGCTTCCGTCGGGTTTTGTGTGCTGCATATTCGGCTGAATGCTGCCCCTGGCTCAATTATTGTCTTGCATGACAGCGGGGCCTGGGGCGATCGCACCGCATTAACCCTTGAAAAAGTTTTACCTCTGCTGATCCGCAGAGGCTATCAAATTGTTTCATTGTCTGAACTGGTCGGGCTTTCCTAAGTCCAGCGCCAGCCGATACCCAAGGCGATCGCCGCCATGACCAGCATCAGCCCCCCGCTCAGCCGATAGGTGAGGTCGAGCCCAACAGCCCCACTCAGCGGCTGACTGAGGATAGGCGAGAGAAACTGCCCTAGAAAAAACGCGGTCGTTAGCCCGCCCAAGACCCGCCCCCGCTGGCTGCCGGGGGTGACAGAGGTAAGGCAGACATTCATATTGGGCATCAGTAAGCCGAGCCCGGCCCCAGCGATCGCCAACCCCACCAGCACCATAGCGTAGCTCAGCGAGAGGCTAATCACCAGATAGCCCACGGCCATTGCCAAAAAGGCGACGGCATAAATGCCCATAAACGACAGTCGGGTTTTGATTGACCTGTAGGCGATCGCACTAGCGGCGCTAAATAGGGTGGCCAGAGCGATCGCCAACCCGCTTTGAGACGCATTGGTATTGGCTAGCGCCTTTAAGTAAAACGGTAGCTGCACTGGAATTAGATAAAACACCACCTGTGAGAGCAGCGCTGCCCCGTAGGTCATCCCCGCCACCCGCCAAGGAAAGCTGGGACTCTGTTCGCCCGGTTGCGCTGGCATGTTGGTCGCCGGTTCAGGTTCTGGCAAGATGGCGATCACCAAGGGCACAATCAATAGCGCTAAGGCATAAATCAAAAAAGGCGATCGCCAGTTGAGATCGGCCAAAAATCCGCCCAGCGACAAAAATACTACGCCGCCCAATCCCATAAACGCCGACTGCAAGCCGAGAAATTGGGCCCGGTCTGAGCCGATGTAATAGTCAGCAATCAGGGCCGTAGCAGTGGTCATGATGCCCGCCACGCTCAGGCCCAGCAGCACCCGCCCGCCTAAGATCAGCCCAAGATCGTTGAGCACCGCACCCGAGCACCCTGCCACCCCATAGACCACCATGGCGATCGCCAATAAGGGTTTGCGCCCAAACCGATCGATCAGCGTGCCCACTATCGGCGCACCCAGGGCAATAAACAGCGCCGGGGCTGTGAGCACGAGCCGCACCCAGTAGTCGGCGTTGGGCGTGGCGGCAAAATGATCGCGCATTGCGGGCAACGAGGGGGCAATGGTCGCGCCCGCCATCACCGTCAAGCTGCTGCTTAGCAGCAGCGTCAGTTTGACCCCAAAAGTGTCTGTTTTAAGCGCCATTAGCAGTTTGGAGTAACGTTAACTGTGGGTTTGCAGTGGGTTTGCATTAGTTGTTTTACTCGGGCGTATTGTTCGGGCGTATCGCTCGGGCGTATTGTTCGGGCGTATTGTTCGGGCGTATTGCCCGGCCGATTAAAAGCCGCTATTGACCGTCTCGATCGCCTCTTTCTAGCGGCGCAGGGCGCTGAGTCCCAGATTGGGAAAGAAGCCACCCACAACGGCAAATTGCACCCAGGCCGTGGCCAACGTTTCTAGGCTGCGCGAGACGATTAGCCTCCCCGCATCGACGGGTTCATAGCCGCAGTCGGCAATGAGCTGAGCGGCGATCGCCTTTGCGGCATCATCATCTCCACAGTAAAAAATGCTGGGCTGGCGATCGCCAAACTGCCGTGATTCTGAGGCGATAATTTCCGCAAAGGTAATGTTGAACGCTTCGACTACTTTTGCGCCTGGTGCCAGTTGGGCCAGGCGTTCAGCTACGGAAAGGGTGAAGTCGGTAGCAAGCCCCATCGTCTGTCCGGTGAAGTCGGGTTTGAGCCCGCTCATGCAGGTGATCACGATCTTGTTGTCTAAGCCCCCCAGCGATGACAAAAGGTCTTCTAGCACAGCAGGCGGCACGGCTATCAAAATCACCTCGCTAGAGGCGATCGCTTCAGCGGGTGTACCCACCTTGGCCAAGTTGCCTGCGGCCGCAGCCGTGGCCTGTAGCTTAGCCAGATCTCGGGAGTACGAAAATATAACCTGATGTCCCTGCTGCGCCCAGAGAGTACCTAAAGCGCTGCCCATATGACCGGAGCCGATGATGCCAATGTTCATAAGTTAATGTTCATAAGTTAATGCTCAGAAGGCAGTGTGTGTGAGTCAGGATGGGCAAGCCAGGATGGGTAATACAAACCACTAAGTGACGTTCTTCTTACAAAAAAGCAGTTGAGAGCCTAGAAAAGAAGTGAGAAGTGTAAAAAAGAAGTTTAGCGTACTGTTACTAACTTCCTCAGGCTTGAAGACTGTGGCGTGTCTCCCAGCGTTGTGGGCAGAGTGTTGACATCGCTCTGGGTGAACAGACACCCCATCACCAACGCAATTAACCCCCCGTCAACTCGATAGCGTGGTGGCGATCCATTTCTCGAC
>DATNOW010000893.1:0-2247 GCA_036703515.1 Chroococcidiopsis sp. | reverse complement strand
GGGCGGTACGGTGCGGGCGAAGCGAGTGATTGTGGCCACGAATGGCTATACTGACGATCGCCTCCATCCCGGTATGCGCGATCGCCTGCTGCCGATGATGTCGAATGTCATTACAACCCGTCCCCTTAGTCAAGCGGAGCTAGAAGCCCAGGGCTGGCTCACCGAAACGCCAATCTATGACACGCGCAACCTGTTATTTTATTTTCGACTGCTGAGCGATCGCCGGATTTTATTTGGCAGCCGGGGTGGTACGCGGGGCAGCGCAGCAGAAAACAATCGCCGCCGGGCCGAGATGACCAAAGCTTTTCGAGAATTTTTTCCCGCATGGCAGGAGGTCGAGATCAGCCATTTTTGGACGGGTTTAATCTGCCTATCGGCGGCCCTAACGCCCCACATCGGGGCACTGAACGAAGACCCCAGCGTGGGTTATGCTTTGGCCTATCACGGTAACGGTGTCGCCATGGGCACATGGAGCGGTCGGGCGATCGCCCAACTCGCTGCTGGCCGGTCATCTCCGGCATCCCTCAGCGCCGTTGTCCGGCAGCCGCTGCGACCGTTTCCCTTACCCCAACTGCGGGTTTGGTATCTGCGGGCCATGTATGCCGTCTATGGGCTCCAAGATGCGTTGCCCTAAGGAGCGTGGATTGAATAACCTGTAATTCTTGGGTAGGGCCGCACCGATATGCGCCCTTGCAGAGAAAATGACCGATAGAAATTATTAGATTCGCAATCCTAAGCGGGTTTGAAGGGTCTAATTTCAGTGCTAATGCGGCGTCCTAAGCTGGGCCAGGGAAATGAATTGTAGGGTCTGGCTAGGCTTAACCCAGCCTTAATGAGTTGAAATCCAGAATCCGCTATTCTAGCGGCATGATAGCGTTAGGCTAAAAGGATATCATTGGGCTTTGAAGCCAAACTTTTACCCTAATTCTTTTACTCAGCGCGCCATAATGCGCCACCCGCAGCTGTTCACCTGGTCTTTCACCATCCTCTACAACACAAGCCTATTCTGGTAGTCGTATGTCCACTCTATTTAGCTTAATTGTCAAGGGCGGCCCGGTGATGATCCCGATGATGGGGCTATCGGTGCTGACGATCGCCTGTGGGCTGGAGCGGATGTGGTTTTGGTATACCTTCCTCACCCAAGAAGACAAAGTCGCCCACGACGTACTAGACGCAGCCCGCTATGACCTCGATCAGGCTGCCGGAATTGCTTCAGAAGCGCGATCGATCCCGATTGGGCGATTTTTGCTGGCTCCCCTCGTGTTAAAAAGCCCGACTCCCGAAACCTTTCGTTTGGCGATGGAAGCGGCGGGCGATAAAGAATTTATCCAGATGCGACGGGGCGATAAGCTGCTCGAAACCGTTGTGGCGATCGCCCCTCTGCTGGGTCTGCTGGGCACCGTCACCGGATTGATCACCACCTTCGCCAACCTCAACATTGGCGGCGGCGGTACCACCGAGAGCGCCACTCAGGCCGCTGCCGGGATCGGGGAAGCCCTGATCACCACAGCGGCGGGCATGATCGTGGCGGTGATCGCCTTGGCCATTTACCGCGCCCTGGTGATGCTCCAGGCGCGTCAGGTCGATTACTTTTTGGAAGTAGGCAATGAGCTAGAGCTGATCTATCGCCAAGTTTGGTATGAGCCTTCTACCTACGAAGCCGACTATTCTGCCTCGGTGGAGTCGGGATATCCGTCTTCTCCGCCCCGCCAGCCGTCGCTATCGGTGGATAGCTATTAACGCGATCCCGCGATCCAGCTCCATTCTTGACAACCCGCTTCTTTGAACGCCATGCGGTTTAAAAGCGTCCGACGCAGTTCCCAGCTTCCCGAACTCAACCTCGTCCCCATGCTGGACGTGCTGATGACGGTGCTGACGTTTTTTATCGTCATCTCGATGTTTTTGACCATCGATAAAAACGTTAACGTTGAACTCCCCACCAACCCCGATAGCCCCCAGCCGTCGCCTTCTGAGTCTCTGCCTGCGCCGCTGATTGTGCAGCTCAAGGTTGATGGGGCGATCGCGGTCAACAGCCAGCCTATTGATCCCACCCAGCTCAATGCCCAAGTTGAGACCTATCTCGGCAGCAGCGAAAAGGGCATCGTGGTACTCCAAGCCGACCCCCAAACGCCCTATCAGTCGGTAATTGACACCCTAGAGGAGCTGAAAGAACTGGGGGGCGATCGCGTCTCTTTGGCCATTGATCAGTAGATAACCCCATGCGATTCAAAAATCAACAGCAACATT
>DATNOW010000892.1:0-6127 GCA_036703515.1 Chroococcidiopsis sp. | reverse complement strand
AGCAGAAGGAAGTGGTGGGTGCTTAATGGCTCGTCCCAGGCTATCTAAAGCTGGGGCTGTCTTTGTGCATGGTTAGCCAAATCCAACTTGTTACGTCTCTTGCTATGCAGCTTATTGATACCCATGTTCACATCAACTTTGACAGCTTTCAGTCTGACTTAGACGATGTTGCTCAAAGTTGGCGTGAAGCTGGGGTCGTGGGTTTAGTCCATTCCTGCGTTGAGCCCTCAGAGTTTGAGAGCATCCAGGCGATCGCCGATCGTTTCCCCGAAGTTTCTTTTGCCGTTGGCTTGCATCCCCTAGATGTAAATCAGTGGACAGACGAAACCGCTGGGCAAATCCGGCGACTGGCGGCTTCTGACTCCAGGGTTGTGGCCATTGGGGAAACGGGTCTCGATTTTTTCAAGGCAGACAATCAACAGCAGCAGTGCCAAGCATTTCTGTCCCAGCTGGCGATCGCTCGTGATCTAAATCTGCCGGTGATTATTCACTGTCGAGATGCAGCGCTGGCGATGAAAGCACTACTGGAGCCGATTTGGCAGGATCACGGCCCGATTGCTGGCGTCATGCATTGCTGGAGCGGCACACCCGAAGAAACGCGGTGGTTTCTAGATTTGGGGCTACACATCAGTTTTAGTGGCATTGTCACCTTCAAAAATGCGGTACAAGTGCAAGAATCAGCCCGTTTGGTTCCTAGCGATCGCCTCTTGATTGAAACCGATTGCCCCTTCCTGTCGCCAGTACCCAAGCGCTCAGAGCGTCGCAACCAGCCTGCCTACGTTCAGTATGTTGCAGAGCAGGTCGCCAAGCTGAGAAACGTTTCCGTTGACGCGATCGCCGCCCAAACTACCGAAAATGCCTGTCGGTTGTTTAAGTTATCCGACAGAATTCTCAGCGCTAGCCAACTGCTAGGTGAACCTGCGGTTCCAGCCTAAAGCTTCCGTAGTCGTAGAGTCCTCCTGATTCCGTTCAGCCTAAACCCCTTCACTACCGTGTAGAACATCGAGATTCAGCACACAAATCAGAATCCTTAAGGCATAATGTTTACATGTATTAGTAATTTAAAGCATTGGTGAAGGAGCTGAGCCGCATTCTTCAGGATCATTCTCTACAGTCCGTGAGCCGAAAGCGCTACTATATATAACCGCTAGAATGTCCGCACACGATTCGTGATCCGCTAATTTTCTAGACCCCACCCCCATTCCATTGAAATTTCCCGTATTGCTTCCTATCCAATAAGCCTGCTTGCAGTCCTCTTGCACAGAGGCCTGTGTTTTTTGTTGACAATTTTTCTAAGATATTGTACCATCAGGCACTTGCCTGAGCGTGGCTCGTTCGAGGAGACGCATGAGTAATCTGACCCAGTCCGCCATCAACTTCACCCTGCCCGATCTAATTGAAATTCAAAGATCTAGTTTCCGTTGGTTTCTTGAAGAAGGACTGATTGAAGAACTGGATAGCTTTTCTCCAATTACCGACTACACGGGCAAGTTAGAGCTTCACTTTTTAGGCAAAGATTACCGGCTAAAGCGTCCAAAGTACGACGTGGACGAAGCCAAGCGCCGGGACAGCACCTATGCCGTTCAAATGTACGTGCCGACCCGTTTAATCAATAAAGAAACCGGGGAGATCAAGGAGCAGGAAGTCTTCATTGGCGATCTGCCTTTGATGACCGATCGCGGTACCTTCATTATCAATGGGGCTGAACGCGTCATTGTCAACCAAATTGTGCGGAGCCCTGGGGTTTACTACAAGTCGGAAACCGATAAAAACGGACGTCGAGCCTACAATGCTAGTCTCATTCCCAACCGAGGCGCTTGGCTGAAGTTTGAGACAGATAAAAATGATTTGGTTTGGGTGCGTATCGACAAAACCCGCAAGCTGTCGGCCCAGGTGCTTTTAAAAGCGCTGGGGTTGAGCGATAGCGAAATTTTTGATGCGCTGCGTCATCCAGAATACTTCCAGAAAACCATCGAAAAAGAAGGGCAATTCAGCGAAGAAGAGGCCCTGATGGAACTCTATCGCAAGCTGCGTCCTGGTGAGCCACCGACGGTTTCTGGTGGTCAGCAGCTCCTCGATTCTCGTTTCTTCGATCCCAAGCGCTATGACTTGGGCAAAGTAGGCCGCTACAAACTCAACAAAAAGCTTCGCCTCAACGTACCCGAAGCCACACGTGTGCTGACGCCTCAAGACATTCTGGCGGCGATCGACTACTTGATCAATCTTGAGTTTGATATCGGCAATATTGATGATATTGACCACTTGGGTAACCGTCGGGTGCGCTCGGTGGGTGAGCTGCTGCAAAACCAAGTGCGCGTTGGCTTAAACCGCTTAGAGCGGATTATCCGCGAGCGGATGACTGTATCCGATGCCGACTCTCTGACTCCGGCATCGTTGGTGAATCCCAAGCCCCTCGTGGCGGCCATCAAAGAGTTCTTTGGTTCGTCTCAGCTTTCCCAGTTTATGGATCAAACCAATCCACTGGCAGAGTTGACTCACAAGCGTCGTCTCAGTGCCCTAGGCCCAGGCGGTTTGACTCGCGAACGCGCAGGTTTCGCCGTTCGTGACATTCACCCCTCACACTATGGACGGATCTGCCCGATTGAAACGCCAGAAGGCCCAAACGCTGGCTTGATCGGCTCCTTGGCTACTCATGCTCGCGTTAATGCCTATGGGTTTATCGAAACGCCCTTCTATCCGGTGGAATCTGGACGGGTGCGGAAGGATATTGCGCCTCTCTATATGACTGCTGACGAAGAGGATGACCTCCGAGTGGCTCCAGGGGATATTCCCATGGACGAAGACGGCAATATTTTAGGGGAGCAGGTGCCCGTCCGTTATCGCCAAGACTTTACCACTACCACTCCTTTTGAGGTGGATTTTGTGGCGGTTTCTCCGGTGCAGATTATTTCGGTCGCCACCTCTTTGATCCCGTTCCTGGAACACGATGACGCTAACCGTGCCCTCATGGGTTCGAACATGCAGCGTCAGGCTGTACCGCTGTTGCGCCCCGAACGTCCTTTGGTCGGCACAGGTTTAGAGGCTCAGGCGGCAAGAGACTCGGGGATGGTGATTGTCAGCCGCGCCGATGGTGAGATTGTCTATGTTGATGCCGATCGCATCCGCGTGCGTGATGCCCAAGGGCGTGATTACGATCACTACCTGCAAAAATATCAGCGCTCTAACCAAGACACTTGCTTAAACCAGCGTCCGATCGTGTTTGCGGGCGATCGCGTTGTTGCGGGTCAGATCCTCGCGGATGGCTCCGCCACTGAAGGGGGAGAGCTGGCTCTAGGGCAAAACGTCACCGTCGTTTATATGCCTTGGGAAGGCTACAACTACGAAGACGCTATCCTGATTAGCGAGCGCTTGGTGTACGACGATGTTTACACCTCAATCCACATTGAAAAATATGAAATTGAGGCTCGGCAGACCAAACTTGGGCCTGAGGAAATCACTCGCGAAATTCCCAACGTCGGGGAGGACTCTCTGCGTCAACTTGATGAAACGGGGATCATCCGAATTGGTGCATGGGTTGAAGCTAGCGACATCCTAGTGGGTAAAGTGACGCCCAAAGGTGAATCGGATCAGCCCCCCGAAGAAAAATTGCTGCGAGCGATTTTCGGTGAAAAGGCGCGGGATGTTAGAGATAACTCTCTGCGTGTCCCCAACGGTGAAAAAGGTCGTGTGGTTGACGTCCGGGTTTTCACTCGGGAGCAAGGTGACGAGCTACCGCCTGGGGCCAACATGGTTGTCCGCGTCTACGTTGCTCAAAAGCGGAAGATTCAAGTCGGCGACAAAATGGCGGGGCGTCACGGCAACAAAGGCATCATTTCTCGGATTCTGCCGATTGAAGACATGCCCTATCTACCCGATGGCTCTCCAGTCGATATCGTCCTGAATCCTCTGGGTGTGCCCTCGCGGATGAATGTGGGGCAGATCTTTGAGTGTCTTTTGGGTTGGGCGGGTGAAAATCTGGGGCTCCGGTTCAAGATGATCCCGTTTGACGAAATGTATGGCCAGGAGGCCTCGCGTTTAACGACTCACGCCAAGCTTGCCGAGGCGCGCGACCACACCGGCAAAGATTGGGTCTTTGATCCAGAGAACGCTGGGAAAGTTCAGGTGTTTGACGGCAGAACAGGCGAACCCTTTGACCGTGCAGTCACCGTGGGTAAAGCCTACATGCTCAAACTCGTTCACTTGGTCGACGACAAGATCCACGCGCGTTCGACTGGTCCCTATTCCTTGGTGACTCAGCAGCCCCTGGGCGGCAAAGCTCAGCAGGGTGGACAGCGGTTTGGCGAGATGGAAGTTTGGGCCCTCGAAGCCTTTGGTGCTGCTTACATCCTGCAGGAGCTGCTAACGGTGAAATCGGACGACATGCAGGGGCGTAACGAAGCGCTAAACGCCATCGTTAAGGGCAAGGCAATTCCTCGTCCGGGTACACCCGAATCCTTCAAGGTTCTCATGCGTGAGCTGCAATCGCTCTGTCTAGACATTGCGGCACATAAGTTAGAGACGCGTGAAGACGGTACCAGCCGGGATACTGAGGTCGATCTGATGGCCGATGTGAGCAGCCGCCGCGCTCCGTCACGCCCAACCTACGAATCGATCTCCCGCGACGAAATGGAAGAAATCGAAGATTAGTCTTCATTACTTGATGAGTAGGCAACCGGCTTGAACCTCAGCAAAACCGGTTGCTGCTCCTATATCAACTGCCACACTAAACAAGGAAGTATTAGTGATGCCAAAGCTCGAACAGCGATTTGACTACGTCAAGATTGGTCTGGCATCGCCGGATCGAATCCGGCAATGGGGAGAACGCACTCTCCCCAATGGCATGGTCGTGGGTGAAGTCACCAAGCCAGAAACCATCAATTACCGCACCCTAAAACCAGAGATGGATGGCTTGTTCTGCGAGCGCATCTTTGGCCCGGCGAAAGACTGGGAGTGCCATTGTGGCAAATACAAGCGTGTGCGTCACCGGGGTATCGTCTGCGAACGATGCGGCGTTGAAGTTACCGAATCTCGAGTCCGCCGCCACCGCATGGGGTACATCAAGCTAGCTGCGCCAGTCGCCCACGTTTGGTATCTCAAGGGTATTCCGAGCTACATGTCCATTTTGCTGGACATGCCCCTCCGTGATGTCGAGCAAATTGTTTACTTCAACGCCTACGTTGTCCTCAATCCTGGCAATCACGATGGATTGAGCTACAAGCAGCTGCTGACGGAAGATCAGTGGATTGAAATTGAGGATCAGCTGTATAGCGAAGATTCTCAGCTGCGTGATGTAGAAGTGGGGATCGGAGCGGAGGCCCTGCAACGACTCCTGCAAGATCTGGACTTGGAAAAGGAAGCCGAGCAGCTGCGCGAAGAAATTGCAACGGCAAAGGGGCAAAAGCGAGCCAAGCTGATTAAGCGTCTGCGGGTCATCGATAACTTCATTGCCACACAATCTAAGCCTGAGTGGATGGTGTTATCCGTTATTCCCGTTATCCCGCCTGATTTGCGCCCGATGGTGCAGTTGGATGGGGGACGGTTTGCCACCTCTGACCTCAACGACTTATATCGCCGGGTAATCAACCGAAACAATCGTCTAGCGAGACTGCAAGAGATTCTGGCTCCAGAGATTATCGTCCGTAACGAAAAGCGGATGCTGCAAGAGTCTGTGGATGCGCTGATCGACAATGGTCGTCGAGGGCGGACAGTTGTGGGTGCGAACAATCGCCCCCTCAAATCGCTCTCAGACATTATCGAAGGTAAGCAAGGCCGGTTCCGGCAAAACCTGTTGGGTAAGCGGGTTGATTACTCCGGACGTTCTGTGATTGTGGTTGGACCTAAGCTCAAAATCCATCAGTGCGGTTTACCGAGAGAGATGGCGATCGAGTTGTTCCAGCCGTTTGTCATCCATCGCTTGATCCGTCAGGGGCTGGTCAACAACATCAAGGCAGCGAAGAAGTTAATTCAGCGCAATGATCCCAGCGTTTGGGACGTGTTGGAAGAGGTGATTGAAGGGCACCCCGTCATGCTCAACCGGGCACCGACGCTGCACCGCTTAGGGATTCAGGCCTTTGAGCCCATTTTGGTAGAAGGGCGCGCTATCCAAATCCATCCGCTGGTTTGCCCT
>DATNOW010000891.1:0-9256 GCA_036703515.1 Chroococcidiopsis sp. | reverse complement strand
AATCCCCAGGGGGAAATCATTGACCTTCCGATTAAAACGAATTTCCGTGAAGGTCTGACGGTTACTGAGTACATTATTTCCTCCTACGGCGCGCGCAAGGGGCTAGTTGATACAGCGTTGAGAACGGCGGATTCCGGTTATCTAACCCGTCGCTTGGTAGACGTGTCTCAGGATGTGATCATTCGCGAGTTTGACTGCGGGACTCAACGGGGCGTACCGGTTCGCAACATGACGGACGGTGAGCGGGTGTTGATTCCGTTGAAGGATCGTCTTTTGGGTCGCGTTGTCGCTCAAGATGTGATTCATCCGGAAACGGGCGAGGTGATCGTTGCGCGCAATAGTCCGATTTCCAACGAGATTGCTAAGCTGATTGGCCAGGCTAAGTTGGAAGAAGTGATTGCGCGATCGCCCCTGACCTGTGAAGCCACCCGGTCGGTTTGTCAGCATTGCTATGGCTGGAGCTTGGCCCATGCCGAGATGGTGGACTTGGGAGAAGCGGTCGGGATCATCGCGGCGCAGTCGATTGGGGAGCCGGGCACTCAGTTAACCATGAGAACCTTCCACACGGGGGGGACGTTTACGGGGGAAATGACGCCTCAAGTGCGAGCCCCCTTTGATGGGGTTGTGCACTTCAAGCCCAAGCAGTTCCGGTCTCGTTCGTTCCGCACTCGCCATGGTGAAGATGCGCTGATCGTAGAGGTGAACGTTGCCTTTACGCTAGAGGCAGACAATCGCAAAGAATCGTTTACGGTGCCGCCGGGTTCGATCTTGTTTGCCCAAGAAGGGCAGCCGGTTAGAGTTGGGCAGATGATCGCCGAAATGCCGGCTATGGGTCGCGTTCGTAAAGTGACTGAGAAGGCGGCTAAAGACGTTGCCTCAGACATGGCCGGTGAGGTCAAGTTTGCCGATCTCGTGCCGGAAGAGAAGAAAGACCGTCAGGGTAATACAACCCGCATTGCCCAGCGGGGTGGCTTGCTTTGGGTACTTTCGGGCGAAGTCTATAACCTGCTGCCGGGTGCAGAACCGGTGGTTAAAAATGGCGATCGCGTTGAAGCTAACAGCATTTTGGCTGAGACAAAGCTGGCCACAGAGCATGGTGGGATTGTGCGGATTCCCCAGATCGATGAAGCTCGCGGCGGCAGTCGCGAGGTAGAAATTATCACGGCCTCCGTTTTGTTAGATAGCGCTCGGGTGTTGGTTGAAAGCCGCCAAGGTCGTGAGCATTATCTGATTGAAACTCAGCAAAATCAGCGGTTCTCGCTGATCGCGACCCCCGGTGCCAAGGTTGCCAACGGGCAGGTTGTGGCTGAATTAATTGACGATCGCTACCACACTCAAACGGGTGGGATCATCAAATATGCAGGCGTCGATGTGGCCAAGCGGGGCAAGGCCAAGGAAGGCTACGAGGTCATCCAAGGGGGCACCCTGCTGTGGATTCCCGAAGAATCCCATGAGGTCAACAAGGATATCTCGCTGCTGTTGGTGGAAGACGGTCAATTTGTGGAAGCGGGCACAGAAGTTGTCAAAGACATTTTCTGTCAAAGCAATGGCGTCATTGAAGTCACCCAGAAAAACGATATCCTGCGCGAGATCGTGATTAAGCCGGGTGAGCTTCATATGGTTGATAACCCCGATATCGTTGCGGGCAAAGACGGGGCGATCGCCAATCCAGGGGATGAGGTCATGCCCGGACTGACGGTGTCTGACTTGCGCTACATTGAATACGTCGAAACCCCAGAAGGGCCAGCGATCCTGCTGCGTCCCGTGACCGAATTCCAGGTGCCCGATGTCCCATCGGTGCCGAGCCAAGAGTCGAGCAAGGATGAGTCGAGTCGCGCCATCCGGCTACGGGCCGTGCAGCGCATTCGCCATAAAGATGGTGAACGGGTCAAGTCTGTAGAAGGACTAGAGCTGCTGCGCACGCTGCTCGTGCTAGAGATCGACGATGATACGCCTCAGCTGGCGGCGGATATTGAGCTGATTCCAGACGCAACAGATTCGGAAACTTTGCGTTTGCAGCTAGTGATTCTGGAATCTTTACCCATCCGTCGCGATATTGCCGCCGATCAAACCCAAGGCAGCACCCACACCCGCCTGCTTGTCAAAGACGGGGATCAAATCGCTCCGGGTGCCGTTGTCGCCCGGACGGAGATTCGCTGTAAAGAAGCAGGGGAAATTCGCGGTATTCGCCACGATGGTGAGGCGATCCGCCGAATCCTAGTGGTGCGCTCAACGGACTTGTTTACTATTGATACCCAGGGGCAAACTCCCTCGGTCAAGGTTGGCGAGTTGCTGGTGTCCAGTTCTGAAGTTGCGCCGGGTGTGACTGCTGAGGAATCTGGACAAGTCATCCAGGTGGATGGCGGGCAGGTGGTGTTGCGGATCGCTCGTCCCTATCGCGTATCGGCTGGTGCCGTGTTGCACATTGACGATGGCGACTTGGTGCAACGGGGCGATAATTTGGTGCTGCTGGTGTTTGAACGCACTAAAACCGGAGACATCATTCAGGGTCTACCCCGGATTGAAGAACTTCTGGAAGCTCGTAAACCGCGTGAAGCCTGCATTTTGTCGGTCAGACCTGGAACAGCACAGGTGGTTTACAGCGACGATGAAACGATGGAAGTGAAAGTGATTGAGGCCGATGGCGTCATCAATGATTACCCCTTAGGCCCTGGTCAGAACGTCTTGGTCATAGACGGGCAAGAGGTGCAGGCGGCAGAACCGCTTACTGATGGCCCTGCTAACCCCCACGAAATTCTGGATATCTTCTTCCGGTTACACCGTGAGTCGTTGGGTGACCATGAAGCGGCATTGATTAGCCTACAGCGGGTGCAGAGCTTCTTGGTGAACGAGGTGCAGTCTGTCTATCAATCGCAAGGGGTGGAAATCTCGGACAAGCACATCGAAGTAATTGTCCGCCAGATGACGTCTAAAGTCAGAGTTGATGATGGCGGCGACACAACGATGTTGCCAGGTGAGTTGGTCGAACTGCACCAGATTCAGCAGGTCAACGAAGCGATGTCGATTACCGGCGGCGCTCCGGCAGAGTATACGCCTGTGCTGTTGGGGATTACGAAAGCGTCCCTCAATACAGACAGCTTTATCTCGGCGGCGAGTTTCCAAGAAACGACCCGAGTTTTGACTGAAGCTGCCATTGAAGGTAAATCAGACTGGCTGCGGGGTCTGAAGGAAAACGTGATCATCGGCCGCTTGATCCCAGCGGGGACTGGCTTTAACGCCTATGAAGAGCCGGGTGTGGCAGACATCGACCTCAGTTTTGAGGGCGGACTGTACGACGATGACGTTGACCTTAAAGACGTCGTCTTAGATGACCGCACGGCCCGCACCTACGAGTTGGAAGGTGGGTTTGACATGTTCCAAGCAGATCCGCTGCGCGATCGCAGTCGTGATGCGTTGACCTTTGGGCGACCTGCCTATGGCTTTGAAGCCACCACGGATGGCGATGAGCCTTACTCTCCGGTGATCGACGATGGTGATGAGTTCATCGATGACGGCATCGATGACGATGAAGTTGATGATGATTAATGAAGTCTGATGGCGCTAAGGCGGTCGATTAATAATTCTGCGATCGCCCTCGCGCCACGACCTAAACGATCATTCACCTAAAAATCATCCCCTGAAAGCTCTAAAAATCCCACTAGTCGCATGAAGCGCGGCTAGTGGGATTTCTGTTGTGAACGTTGGCTAAGGGCGGGGATCAGAAGGAGCGATCGCAGTCCGTGTGGCCCAAACCCATGATCAGTTCTAGATTGGAGGCGTTTAGCGGCCGGGAGAGGCCAGATTGCGAAATCGCGTAAACTGTGGCTCAAACAGAAGCTTGACGGTGCCCACAGGGCCATTCCGATGCTTGGTGATAATCACTTCAGCGATGCCCCGATCGGGCGTATCGGGATTATAGTACTCGTCTCGATAGAGCATGATAATCAAGTCGGCATCTTGCTCAATACTGCCTGATTCCCGCAAGTCAGACATCATCGGGCGTTTGTTGGTGCGTGACTCCACACCCCGGCTGAGCTGCGACAGCGCAATCACCGGCACATTGAGCTCCCGGGCTAGACCCTTGAGCGCCCGCGTTACTCGCGATAGCTCTTGGACTCGGTTTTCGCTGCCGCTGCCTTCCATTAACTGTAGATAGTCAATCAAGATCAGTCCCAGTGCGCCGCCCTGCTCGGCCTGAAGCCGCCGTGCCTTAGAGCGCATTTCGGTCACCGAAATATTGGGCGTATCGTCAATAAAGACCGGCATTTGGGACAACACGCTAATCGCATGGCCCAAGGGTTCCCACTCGTTTTGGCTAACCCGCCCGGCCCGCAATCGCCCACTTTCAATCTGCACCTCACTGGAGAGCAAACGATAGACCAACTGCTCCTTAGACATTTCTAAGCTAAACACCGCGACGGGCAGGCGATGGAACGCCGCAATATTGCGGGCGATGTTGAGCACGAAACTGGTTTTTCCCATGGCAGGGCGACCGGCAGCAATGATCAGATCAGACCGCTGAAACCCTTGGGTCATGGCATCTAAATCGTAGAAGCCGCAGGAAATACCGGGCGCAACCAGCCCCAGTGAGCGACTCTCAATGTCAGAGAAAGTTGACGTTAAGATATCCCCTGTCGGCAACAGGCTGTTTTGGGGGCGTGCTTGGGTGATGCCAAAAATTTTCTGTTCAGACTGGTCGAGAATTCGTTCTAGGGAGGTGGAGGTGTCGTAGCCCAATTGGGCGACCTCGTGCCCGGTTTGGATCAACTTGCGGCGCAAGTATTTTTCCATTACGAGTTGGGCATATTGGTCGATGTTGACTGCGCTAATGGTGTGGTCAACGAGCTGGGCTAAACGACTTTGACCACCGATTTTTTCCATGACGCCGTGGTCAAACAGCCAACTGCTGACACTCATCAAATCGGTGGGCCGCCCCTGCGCCTGCAGCGCTAACATGGCGCGATAAATTTCTTGGTGGGCGCTGATATAAAACGCCTCTGGACGCATCAGCTCAATTACCCGGTTCATGGCTTCCGGATCAAGCAAGATCCCGCCCAGTATCGCTTCCTCCGCGTCAATATTTTGGGGTGGGAGGCGATCGCTGTGGGCTTGAAAATTGAGTTCTTGAACCATAGGACCCTAAACGCGGTAAATCAACTGATCAAAAGTGAGCCAATGAAGCGTGGTTAGACAATGCTTTGAGTGCTATCTATGGTAGCCCCTCGTCAAACTAACTCTATATGTAGCGCTAAAACATCCAATTATTTTAACCGGGGAATCACTAAACGCCTAGGGAAAATACAAGACGAAATCAACGGCTGACCCTACAGCCGCAGGATCAGAGCACCTTTGCGATCGCCCCACCAATTGGCTAGCCTATCTCAAGCACGCCTACAGCCCATCTAAAGCACATCTAAAAAAGCACATCTAAAAAAAGCACCCTACAACTATGTTCGCAGAGTGCATACGTACTATTCAATAGTGTATTGAATCTTTATTGCTATCTGAGTGTCCAGCAGATTTAAGCGCTGGGCGGATTCGCGATCGCGGGCCGTAGTGCAGCCAGAAGGGCTAGGGAGTATGGATTAAAAATGGCCATTAATCGAATCCTAGTCAAGGACGCATGGTTGCGCGCCCCTGACTAAAACTTCAGGTCATGGAATCCATGATTTTAAGCGTCTTCAGTATTGGCGCGCACCACCTGGATGTCGATTTTGGCAACCACTTCAGGATGAAGCTTGATTTCTACACTGTAGGTGCCAAGCTTGTGAATGTCGGGAACGGTGATGCCGCGCCGATCAATTTCTTGCCCAGAAACCGCCAAAATCACCTCTGCGACTTCCCGATCGGTGACGGTACCAAAAATGGCATCTTTTTCGCCGACTTGTTTAGCGATCGTGAAGTTACCGGCTGATTCTAATGCGGCTTTTTGGGTTTCAGAAACTTTCTTCAGTTCAATTAGGCGTAAACGCTCGGCTTCCCGACGACGCTCAACCTGCTTCAAAATTCCTGGCGTCGTATGTACTGCCAACCCTTGGGGGAGCAGATAATTTCTGGCATACCCTGGAGCAACCTCAACCAGATCACCCGTTTGCCCCAGCTTGCTGATATCCTGGCGCAAAACCAACTGAACACGCTTAGCCATAATCTAAATCACTCAACTCAATCAACAACATTCATCTAAACCCAACCAATCGGGAAATCTAGATCTGATTCCCAGCCCGACCGGAGACCAACTGCCAAACTTATCCAGCGTAGGCGATCGCGACAGCACGCTATTCTCTGGGCAAACAAAATACCGATCACAGAACTGCGGCAAAATTGCCTGACTGTCAGACTCCCCATTCTACCGAACTAGACTCACTCTATGCAATGCTAAATTGTTAGACTGCGGCTAAGTCTGTGTCATGGCGCGTCTAAAACTGATCTTTCATGCCCCGCAGCCGAGCAAAAGTTTGCACCGGATCGTGGCTATGGGTAGTCGCCTGGAGTGTGGCCTGATCCCAGCGCAAAAATGGGTTGGTTGCTTTTTCTACCCCCAGCAGAGAGGGCACCGTGGGCTCTAAGCGCTGGCGCAGGGTCGTAACCTGCTCTAGGCGATCGCGCAAGCTGGCATTGTCGGGATCAACCGTCAGCGCAAACTGGAGATTTTTCAACGTGTATTCGTGGGCGCACCACACCCGTGTGGTGTCGGGCAACCGGCGCAATTTGGTCAGTGAGTCTACCATCTGGGCAGGGGTGCCCTCAAACAATCGCCCACAGCCCCCGGCAAACAGCGTGTCTCCGCAAAATAGCTCACCCACCTCCTGCGACTCAACGGGGGCAAAGTAGTAGGCGATGTGGGCTTTGGTATGCCCTGGGACAAACAGCACTTCACCGGAGCGTGTGCCCAGGGTGACGCGATCGCCCTCCTGCAAAAATACCTGCTGGTGGGGAATGCGCGAGCGATCGTTTGCGCCGCCATAAACCACCGCATTGGGAAACCGCTGTAGCAGGGCCTCATTACCCCCCACGTGATCCCAGTGGTGATGGGTATTAAAAATAGCCACCAGCGTTGCCTGGAGCGCTTCGAGCTGGCGTAAAACGGGGGCAGCCTCAGCAGGATCGACTACGGCCGCCACACCTTGCACAGGATCATGAAGCAAAAACACATAGTTATCAGATAGGGACGGGAGGCGATAGACCTGCATATTGATGAATCTCCGGTATTGCTGGGTATTCTAACTTCAAGGGTTCAGGGTTCACATCCACCGTTCTGCCATTTCATCGTCCTGCCATTCGCTACTCCATCGTTCGGCGATTGCAGCGTTGCATGGTTTGCGGGGCGTGACCCCACTGGCACATCTACTTTTATCACCGCTGGCACATTTACTTTTATCACCGCTGGCACCTCTACTCTTGCCGCCATGGGCACATCTGCTGTTCCCGCCCCCGCCACAACTGCGGCTATGCTAGCCAGCATCAAGATTAATCAACTCTTCACACCGCTCTCATACCAACTTTGCCAAATGGCGATCGCGCTGACACCAGAATAGATTTAGGGTGGCGAAATTGAATAAAACCCTAAGCTGTTTGTTTATAAGCCTTTTTTCAAAGCAAGGCAGAGAACGGCTTTTGAAAAATGAAACTGACAAAAAACGAAACTGGTTTTATTGAATTCACGATCCTGAGAGTTTGCGCCCCTAATGCCCCTATGACCACTGCTTTAACACCTTGTGGATTTTTTCGGGATGCACATTTATGATACGGGCTGTTCAATCTCACTCAAATCTATCCATCCACGCTGTCGTGCAGCGGATTCTTCGCTCTGGTGAAATCAGCCGCCAAGATTACTCACAACTCGCGTCAGCCATTCTTTCTGACCAGCAAATTGGCGACGAAGAGCGTCGTCAAATTAATCGTGTCTTTGACTATATGCAGATTGGTCGTTTGAAGCTGGTCGATTGAGGGCACCCCCTTCTATTGCCGAGTTTTGCAGTGTTCAGTTTTGCAGTAGTTTGTTTGACCAGGGTTTATTTGACCAGGGTTTGTTTGGTCAGGCTTTGCCTGAAAACAGAAGCAGACGCGATTAAGATAGCAGTGCTTAGGAGCTTAACGGATGGGTTAGGTTTATGCTCGATAGAGGCTTTGGTTTGATTCCTTAGGTTTTCCGGTGTGCTACTTGTGACGGTCATCGTCCCCCTCGATTGAATGTCAACTCCAGCCCCCTATAGGATTTGTGACGGTTCATCCAACGATTTCCAAAAAATTGAAAGTTACAGTTGTCGCGCCTGACCTATCAGGCGGGGGCGTAACGCGTGTATATTTGCTTGCCAAAGTTCTTCAGCACCTCAACTATGAGGTGGAAGTGGTCGGCTTTCGCTTTGGCAGTAAAGTGTATCCCACGCCGCCGCCGGATCTGCCAGTCTATGCCGTACCGGGAAGTCACTATCCCAAGCTGCTCTGCGCCATTCCCCAACTTTTAAAGCGGATCACGGGCGATGTCGTTTATGCGGTCAAGCCGAAGCCGACGAGTTTTGGCATTGCCCTGCTTAAGCAACTGCTCAGCCATCGTCCGGTTATGGTCGATATCGATGATTGGGAATTGAGCTGGCTAGGGGGCGATCGCAATTATCAGCCCACCCCTAAGCAGCTGATCAAAGATTTGCTGTACCGCGATGGTGCGCTCAGAAACCCAGAGCATCGGCTCTACCTGGAATGGATGGAAACCCTGGTCAAACGAGCCAATGTCGTCACCGTAGACACCGAATTTCTCAAACGGCGCTTTGGTGGCATTTACCTGCCCAACGGTAAAGACACCCATCTGTTTAACCCCGATCATTTTGACCCAGATGCGAGCCGTCGCGCCTATGGATTGGCCGACTATCGGGTGCTGATGTTTCCCGGTACGGCCCGACCCCACAAGGGTCTAGAAGATATTTTGCAGGCCCTCGATGCGCTCAACCAGCCCGATCTCAGGTTGGTGATTGTGGGCGGCAGAAAACCCGATGACTACGATGATCGGCTGATTCAGCAGTGGGGGCGATGGATTGTGCGCCTGCCCACCTTCCCGAGCGAAAAAATGCCTGAAGTCGTCGCGGCTGCCCATGTTGTCGTGGTTCCCCAGCGCCGTAGCCCCACCGCGGAGGCCCAGTTTCCGCTTAAACTAACCGATGGCATGGCAATGGCCAAACCCATCCTCTCGACCTATGTAGGCGATATTCCTGAAATCTTAGGAGAGGCCGGGTATCTGGTTGAACCCAATGCTCCTGACCAA
>DATNOW010000890.1:0-6664 GCA_036703515.1 Chroococcidiopsis sp. | reverse complement strand
AAGCGGTGATTCAAAGTGAGAATGCGGGCTGGGTGCAAGAGATGCGCGAGGCCCTCTCCAAAATCTACGGCGACAAGAAAGAAGACGAGGAAAGCCAAGAGCTGGCCCAAGGTATGGTGCATCCTTCGGCGTTGCCGTCGGGCGATAGCAGTCTGGAGCCGCCCCTCGATCCCAGTCTGGAGCCTAGCCTGGAACCCAGCACGGATCCCAGTCTGGAACCCAGTCTGGAACCCAGTCTGGAACCCAGCTTCGGGATGAGCATGGAGCCCAGCGTAGAACCCAGCCTCGATAGCAGCATGGAGACGACGGCTAGCGCTCCGAGCGGCGATGGCTCAAGCTTTACAGAGGTGAGCAGTACCGAGTTTGGCATGGTGGAGTCTGACGCCACCGCCGCCGACTACAGCACAAGTGACACGGGCGTTACCTCGGGTTTGGCGACGACTGGCGACTACCTGTCTGCGCCACCAGCCCCAGAGCCCGGAACCAACCCTGATGGAACGATCGCTGAAGTTTCCGCCGAAGTTTCCGCCGATGTGCCTGCTGAGGTATCTGCCGAGGTGGCTAGTGTGGAATATATGCCGAATTTCAATCCTGCTAGCGTTCCCATCGATGGCTACCAAACCGAACAGGTGGTAGAACCGGTCACGGATGTCTCTCAGCCCGTGAGCGATGATGCGATCTCTACCGAACCCACGGTTCCGACCGAGGAGGAAGCGCGCAGCAGCGCTGTTTAGCTTGTATTCCCTGCGTTTCCGCTGAGTTCCTCACGTTATCAGCCGTTTTAGCCGTTTTTCCACAGATAAGGGGCGATCGCATTCAACGATGATGCGCGATCGCCAGTGATCTGCTAGCAGTAACCACTGGCATTTGGCAAATGCTGAGATGCGATTGAGGCTAGCGTAGGGGGGAGCTAAAATCAGGTTCCAACTCCCCGATCTATGAGTAAAATCTTGAGAAAGATTATCAACCACTGGACGTTTGGATAACCATACGGCATAAAGAATAAACAGCCGTGCAGTGTTTTTTTGAAAGCGAGGCCGAGCCTCGCTTTCTAACAATAAAACCTTGGTTTTATTGAATCTACAGTTCCCACTGATTCAGGATTTGGGTGCATCATTTAGGGCAGCAGGCGAGATTGAGGGATACTCGTCGATTTAGCGGCATGATTTTTAGGAGTGCATTGACTAGATCCCAGCAAAATTGCGTTATCCTTCATTGCGATACCACACCTTAAAATTGAGCGCTTAAGTACGCTCAAGCCCAAGGTTTTGACGCAGGTAGTCTTGTAGACTCGCTGTTTGCGAATTCCATCTCGCGCACGTACCTCGTCCACATACCTCGTTCACGGATCTTGCTCACGGATCTCGCTCAACCAACCCGCTATCTCATTTCATCAACTCATTTCATCAACTCATTTCATTGCATCAACTCACTCTTGTCTTTGTGGAGAACGTCAGAAAGCGGTCTCGACTGAGACTCTCGACTAAAGCTCTCGACTAAAGCTCTCGACTAAAACTCTCGGCTAAGCTCAACCGCAGGGATTGCAATGCAACGCCCTTCCAACCCTAAAGCTCGACCGTACGGCGCTGATCCATTCTGTGAAATCGATCGGAATGCCATTGGTGCTGAGCAGTATAGTTTATAAGAGCGACCGGATGCCCCATTCACCTCTTGACCCCTTCGCGTTTCCCAGAATGGACAATGTCTTTAGGCTGACATTTGCAGATGGACATATGGCAGAAGCCGTCCGAGTGCATCGGTCAGATAACCTATCGACCACTTTACAAAATTGGGGTTTTGTAGTGCCGCAGTCTGCGCTGGTTTTGGTGGGTGGCGCAAGCGGTATCAGTGAAGAAGGCATGGTCATGCTGCGATCGCTCTTTACCGATGCCCTCGCGCCCCTCGTCCAGCGCTTCAACATCCCAGTGATCGACGGGGGCACCGACGCCGGAATCATGAAATTAATTGGGCAGGCGCGCCACTTCCACGGCTCAACCTTTCCGCTGATTGGGGTAGCGGCGATCGGCACGGTGATTTTGCCCGGCAACTCGGCCCCGCCGCCCCCGGATGGAGCCGAATTAGAACCCAACCACACCCATTTTCTGCTGGTGCCCGGTGCGCTGTGGGGCGATGAAGCTCCCTGGATTGCCCGCACGGCCAGTGCCCTCGCCACAGGCATGCCGTCGGTGACAATTTTAGTGAACGGCGGCAAAATCGCCTGGCAAGATGTCTTAAACAGCGTCCGGGCCAATCGCCCGGTGATTGTGATTGCCGGCAGCGGACGCACCGCAGACGAGCTAACGGCGGCGATTCGCGGCGAATTTATCAGTGAAATGGCGGAAGAAATGGTCGATTCGGGTTTATTGCAGGCGATCGATCTGGCCGATGGGCTAGATACCATTACCCAAACCCTAATGCGACTGCTCTCTGTGCCCCAGTCGCGGGTCAGTTAAGCCTCTTCTTGGCGGCCACAGTTCCCTGCCGAATCGAGTGGGCTGTACACAGCGCCCTGTTTCCCGCTAGTTAGCGCTAGGTGATTAGCGTTGGCGTAATCCATACGGGCTTTAGGATAGGGGCGATCGCGGCAATTTTGTGAGGCGATGCGCTAAAGTTATAAACTTTGATGGATCAATCGATTGATCGGTCGATCTGCAAATAGCGATCGCCCCCAAGACTATTAATCAGAAAGGAGTTTATGCAGTTCCTTTTTGCAATCTAAACATCCTGATCATGGGCCAGCAGACATCGCCCAACCGATGGCTCTATCGTGATTTATACCCACTCAGATAAAAAGAAAAAGGGTTCTAGTAGAACCCTTTTTCTTATGGTAAATCAGATCGCTGGTATCGAGTTGATGTCACTAAGCCATTATTCCTCGAAGTCTTCTCGGTCAACCTGCTTCAAACGAATATGCTTTCGACCCAGAGAAATTTCGAATTCATCACCGGGTCGTAGATCCATCTGCTTTGTATAAGCAGATCCAATCAACAAGTTGCCATTCGATTGCACTGTAATCCGATAGCTTGCACTGCGACCCCCCCGTCCATTGTTTGCCTGTTTGCCATCCAACTGAATTTCGTTGGCATCAATCAGCGCATTCAGGAACTTCATCATGTTGACGCGCTCTACACCGTTTTTGGTAACGGTGTAATAGCCGCATTCCTTGGCTTTGTCCTCTTTGCCTAGGTGCTCTAGCTCCTTCACTTTGGTCAGAAGGGCAGTCCCTGTTAATGGCTCTATTCTTTTCTTCTTAGTCATTAAATCAACTCTGGATCGACTAACACTAAACTTGTTGCAATATCGGAGGAGCTAGGAGTTTTCTGAATATGAATCGTGAACCCCTGACCAACCTATTCCCATATATTACACACGACGCATGATTTTTTTCACACATTTTTGACAAGATTCTCTCTTTTTTTGATTATTGATCTCCGTTTAGTTAATCGATATAAACAGATCTCCTATAAAGGCGTATTTGTCGATGGCAACTATCCATGGTCAATTAATAGAGAATGACGCGATCAATCGGTGCTTAGCTTGCGATCGCAAACGTTGAATAGTATCTTGCGATCGCCCCCTAGAACTATCACAAATGGGCCCCGATCTCGGTGTTCAATCGCAGCCTAGAATAAAAGACGGGCAAACCGGGTTCTGGATAAAAAATTTTGGACAAAAGTTCTGGATAAAAACGGTAGCGATCCGTTGTCATACTCCAGTGCCATACTCCATTGCGATGAATTATCCTGCTCGCCCCTGTCATTCATCACGTATTCAGCGCTCACTTATCGCTTCACCGCCCTATCATTCCGTGCTGCCTAGTGCACCAAATTCAGCCATGAAGCTCACCACTCGCGGTCATTACAGCGTCAAAGCCCTGCTCGATCTGAGCTTGCAACCCAAGTATGGCCCGGCCTCGGTGAATGCGATCGCCCAGCGTCAAGACTTACCCGCCCCCTATTTAGAAAAGCTGTTGATCGACCTGCGGCGGGCCGGGCTAGTGATTTCGGTGCGGGGGGCGCAGGGGGGCTATCAACTGGCGCGATCGCCCGCCCAGATTTCCCTCGGTCATATTTTAGAAGCCGTCGGTGAAACCATCGACCCCTTGCCCCACCATGCCCCCAGCCCTGAGCAAGCCGAAGACTGGGTCACGTTCACGGTCTGGAATCGGCTCCACGCCAAGCTCAAAGAAGCGCTTTATAGCATTTCCCTCGAAGATCTGTACTACGATGCCCGCAGTCGCCAAGCCTCCCAAGGCGAAACCACCAGTTTTGTGATCTAGGGGCGATCGCCAGCCCAGACGCGCGATCGCTGCATTTTCTGGGCACCCGTTTGCTTTACAAAGCTACGCCCTTTTGGGGCTACCCAGTGTGGTATATGTCCTAATTACAGGCTGGTATCCCCTTCCTGAACGATCGCTACGCATGCTTAGGAGCAGCCATGACCCAGCGCCCAATCATTCTTGGCATTGTCGGTGACAGCGCCGCCGGAAAAACCACCCTCACAAAAGGCATTGCCCAAGTGTTGGGAGAAGACAGCGTCACCGTTATTTGTACAGACGACTACCATCGCTACGATCGCCAACAGCGAGCAGAGATGGGGATTTCGGCCCTCCATCCCGATTGCAACTACCTCGATATTATGCAGCAGCATCTGGCGCTGCTGCGGACGGGGCAGTCGATTCTCAAGCCGATCTACAATCACTCTACCGGCGCGTTTGACGCACCCGAATACATCAAACCCGGCAAGTTTGTCATCGTCGAAGGGCTGCTGGGCTACTCCACCCGGGGAATGCGCGACTGCTACGACGTGAAAGTTTATCTCGCCCCGCCCGAAGCCCTACGCTATCAGTGGAAAATTCGCCGCGACACCCGCAAGCGTGGCTACACCGAAGCCGAAGTCCTAGAGCAGTTGCGCAAGCGGGAAGCAGACTCTGAGCTTTACATTCGTCCCCAGCGCCAGTGGGCCGATGTGGTGGTGACGTTCTACCCTGCCGAGAACCAAGCCGAACCCAACGATCTGCTGCTCAACGTCCAGCTGGTGCTGCGTCCCACCATTCCCCACCCTGACTTTAGCGAGATCCTGCAACCCCACGGCAACCACCTGGGCTCCGCGATTCGTCTGGGGCTCCAGCGCGATATGGGCAAGCCTGTTGATGTGCTCGAAATTGACGGTCACGCCACCAGTGAGCAAGTCCGCGAGCTTGAAAAAATGCTCTGCAACGAAGTGCCCCACCTGACCCAGTTTTGCAGCATCGAGGGCAATCAAGACATTGGCAAAGTGATTGGCACCACAGGCGAAACCCTGCAAAGCTATCCCTTGGCGCTCACCCAACTGCTGATTACCTACCACATCCTCAAGGCGCTGCACATCGGCTAGCCCATAGGCCCGACTTGTCCTGACTTGTCCCGACTGCTTCCGACTGCACCCTCTAGTCCCTACGTCTGGTTCTCTCCTGCGGGCCGAGACCTCGCGGCCTTAGAATAGAACAAGGCAATATTAAGAAGTATGTAGGGTTTTCATGGCGGATCAGCTTGTACGAGCAACGGCGGCGGATGGCGGCATTCGCGTGGTTGGGGCGATTACGACCCGCTTGGCCGATGAAGCGCGGCAGCGTCACGGGTTGTCCTATGTAGCCACCGCAGCGCTGGGGCGGACGATGACCTCAGGGCTGCTGCTGGCCTCCAGTATGAAGCGGGCTGAGGCACGGGTCAATCTGCGGGTTAAAGGCAACGGCCCCCTCGGCGGCATCATGGTTGATGCGGGTTTTGATGGCACCGTGCGCGGCTACGTAGGCAACCCAGCGATTGAGCTACCGCCCAACGATCGGGGCAAGCTCGATGTGGGTGGGGCCGTTGGCCCTGAGGGCTATCTGTATGTAGTCCGCGATGTGGGCTATGGCTACCCCTATTCCAGCACTGTCGAGCTAGTATCGGGCGAAATTGGCGACGACGTTGCCCACTATTTAGTCAGTTCTGAGCAAACGCCATCGGCCTTGATGGTGGGGGTGTTTGTCGAACCTGCGGGGGTAACCGCGTCGGGGGGGCTGTTAATTCAGGTGTTGCCCAAGGCCGCCCGTGACGAGGCCCTAGTCGAAACTCTGGAGTCGCGGGTAGCGGCCCTGGCTGGGTTCACCCCCCTACTCCAGGCCGGTAAATCGCTGACCCAAATTTTTGAAGACCTGCTGGGCGACATGAACCTCAGCATTTTTCCAGAGACGCAAATGCTGCGGTTTCACTGCGGGTGCTCGTTTGAGCGCGTCCTAGGAGCCCTCAAGATTTTGGGCAAGGATGAACTGCGCAGCATGATCGACGCCGATGACGGGGCCGAGGCCACCTGCCATTTTTGTGGCGAGGTCTATCGGGCGACCAGCGCGGAACTAGAGGAACTGCTGCAAGAATTGCAGTCGGAAGCCTCGGGCTAAGGAACGCGATCAAGACGGTATGACGCCAGCGCTGGACAATCTCTGCTCAAGGAGACGGTTCAGCGCTGTTAGTATTGGCTTTTGGCGCAACACGCTATAGTCTAAAGTTCAAAAGTCCCCCATTTTTTGCCCTTTACCCCCAAGTATTCTGCACGCGAGTAAGATGCTCGCACCAAGCCTTTCACCCTTTCCCTCCCTCCCGCTCTCCCTCCCTTCTGGTTGGTGAGCGCAGCCGAACCACTC
>DATNOW010000889.1:0-5190 GCA_036703515.1 Chroococcidiopsis sp. | reverse complement strand
ATCTTTAGCGATCGCCGCCAGCAGCGCCGCGCCCCCAAAAATCGCTATAACGTCAGCATCGCCAAACCCGGCGATATCTCCATGCAAAACTGGACATGGGGCAACGACTACCGCCCAGGCACCAGCCAAGACAACCTGATCTATACCCGCGACCAACTGCTCGCCTCAGGGCAACTCCAGCCCGGCGGCTGGCTGGGCGGGCTGCGTGCCGAAAGCCTACGCCAAGCCGAGCACATTGCCCAAGGATTTTATTACTGGCTGGTCGCAGGCACCACCGACTCTCAGCTTGGCGATGGCGTCAAACAGCCCCAGCCCAACCACCGCTACCTCAGCGGGCTCGACTCCCCCATGGGCACCGCCCATGGCCTCTCCAAACACCCCTACATGCGTGAAGGACGACGACTGCTAGGGCGGCCCTCCTCCGGCTATCCTGATGGGTTTTCGATTTCTGAAATCGACATCTCCCGCAAAGACTACCGCGATCCCTACTACGTGCAGACATTACCGGCAGCCGTCTACCGCCGTCTCCTCGTTGCCCTATCGGGACTAGAGGCCACCGCACTCGTATCCGGAGAGCTACCCGTCGATCAAGCTGCTCGCCGCACCCGTTCTACCATCTACCAAGATGCCGTCGGCGTCGGGCACTATGCCATCGACTTCCACCCCTGCATGGCGCAATCGCCCCCCGAAGCCCCCGGTAACCACGAGCGCCCCGGCGAACGGCGCGGAGCCGACGGCAACCCCTACCCCTTCCAAATCCCGCTGCGGGCCTTGATTCCCCAGCGCATAGACAACATGCTCGTCGCTGGCAAAAGCATCGCCACCAGCCATATCGTCGCCGCCGCCTACCGCGTCCATTCCTTTGAATGGTCATCGGGAGCCGCCGCCGGCAACACCGCCGCCTTTGCCCTAGAGAAAAACATCCTGCCCTACCAACTGGTCGATCAAATTCCCCAAGCCGAACCCGCCCTAGAAGAGCTCCAGCAGCGGCTCAACCAAGAAGGCAACCCCACCGCCTTTCCCAACACTTCAATTTTCAACGAATCGTGGAACGACTGGCGCTAAGTTAATCAGCGAAATAGTTAATCAGCGAAATAGCGATCGCCATGGCCACACCGAGAGCGATATACTACTGCTGGCATTCAAAACCTGTAATTCATTCCAAAAAAACGCTCTATGCTCACCCACAAAAGGCGTAGGGTCACTATTTAGCAGGGGCCAACACATGAATACACTGACGGTGCCTTTAGTCTGCTTTGGTGCCGGATCTCTGATTTTGATCTACACCAGTCTGGCTCATGGACGTTTCCTATTTCAGCCCATTCCAGAAGGGTTTAACCGACGAGATGTTTTGTTTTATTTCATCAGCTATTTGCTGATTGCGACGGCGCTGATGCTCGGCTTGATCGGCTACTTCAGTCACGCCAGCATCGAAATCTTACATCCCCTCCGCATTGGCCTAGGGGTAGCAGGGTTGATTTTTTTGTTTTATCAATTCCTAGAAGTCACCGCTCGGTAGTCTCCCATCCGCTGCTCTAGAGCAACTTTTAGGAAGGCGAGCGCTGCCTGCTATTTCTCAGATGATCTAGACAGGATTAATATTGGCTAGCCTTGGCAAAGTCACCAATGGCATAACAAACAGTTTTGATGCTCTCTAAAACCTGCTGTTCAAGTTTGCTGTCTTGAATTTTGCGGGCTACGACCAACCGCTGCTCATAATATTCGATCGCTTTTTCATAATTGCCTAGGGCATCGTAAATCACGCCGAGGTTTTCTAACACTTGCTCTTCGTGGCGCTGATCGTTAAGCTCACGGGCGATCGCCAGCCGCTCGACATGATATTGAATGGCCTTAGCGCAGTCGCCCATAGTGTAACAAGCGCTGGCCAGATTCTTTAAAATTTGGCTTTCGACTTGGCGATCGGGCAGTTGTCGGGCAATGCTCAGCAATTGCTCGTAACATTTCACCGTTTGGGCGTAGTTGGCCAGCGCATGGTAGGCATTGCCGAGGTTTCGCAAAACCTGCCCTTCGACTTGGGCATCTTGCAGCTCGCGGGCAACCACCAAGCTTTGCTCATAGTAGCTAATGGCCGACGAGCAATCGCCCATAGCCTTGTAGGCCATGCCCAGGTTGTTGAGCGAGGCCATTTCACCCCGGCGATCGCCAATTTCACGGGCTACCGCTAGGCTTTGCTGCTTGTATTCGATCGCCCTGACGTGATCCCCCAGGTGGCGATAGGCATTGCCGAGGTTGGCCAACGCCTGACGCTCTGTGCGGCGATCGAGCATCTGGTGGGCCAACGACAAACTTTGATACGAATAGGCGATCGCATCACCATAGCTACCCAGGGCGTAATAAGCCAAGCCTAAGCTGTTGAGCGCTCGCGACTCACCCTGCTCATCTTGGATCTCTCGATAGAGCACAAGCGATTGCTCTAAGGCATCGAGGGCACCCTTAAAATCTCGAATTTGATGAAGCTCGATACCCTTTTCTAAAAGCCGATCGGCTTCTGACTTGCGAGGATCTTCCATCATCGTATTAGCGGTGCTGTTTCCCCAACTCCGCTCACTCATCGGGACAAATGTCCCATGACGATCATCAAATGGCTTGACCATAGGTTTGTTGTTATCCCTGAATTGACTACTCAGCAATATTCAGTACTGACCGCTTGGCCGGTGTGCGACTGCACAATAATCGATGCGCGACTGCACAATATCCAATGTGCGACTGCACGATCACCGAAGCAACATGAGCGTACTGGCTGATAAAAAAGTCCTTTTGCTGTTAAGTAACGGTGTCCGTCGAAGCGGTCAGGCAATCCTGAAAACTAGGTAAATTTTGCGGATGGGTGGCACCGGATGCCTGTTCGACAGGTTAAGGAGGTCGTGATTAGCGCAGCAATGGAGGACGTGTAGTTCAACAAATGGCTCAATAAGCTAAACAAGTTAGATTCAAGCAAGTTAGATTCAAGCGAGTCAGGTTCACGCGAGTCAGATTCAAACGAGTCAAAGGTATTGACTGATCGCAACCCAAGGAAGTTGCGGATAGCGTAGAGGACTTACGACTGCTTATAACCTTCGACTAGGCTAGATATCTGGTCTCTACTTACAGGTTTTTCATATCTTTAGGTTTATATGAAATCTTTGTAAAAAGATATGGTGGATGCCCTGATCTATTGGGCATTAACGACAGGGTCAGACGAAGCTGGTTTACGAGAATTCTCGGAATACTACGATTTATTTCTTATCGAAAACAAAATGTGACATCTGCAAAAACGCTGAACCTTTGTCCAGTTCTGGCTCTCAGCATAGTAGCCCTACGGAATCGCCGTTTGGTTATACTTTTGGGGCAGCACCATCAGACTGGAAAAGCGGGTGTATCCAGACTCCTAGACTTGAATCTTGCTCTGTGGGATCGGGTTAGGTCAGGCTCTCGTTTCTGCTCTATCGCCCTCAACTGGCGATCGCTATCTCCACCATTGCAGGTGGGCAGTCTAGGATAGGAAAGCATTGTCCCTGATCAACAGGCTTGTATTGCCCAAGCTTGCACTACTCAGGCTTGCTTTACCCAGACCTTGCTGAGTTTTTTCAGTATGTACGGCTTCCTGTAAAGCTCAATGTACGGCTAAACGCTCCCTAGTGATTTCACCTATGTCTAGTATTGAACCTGCTTCGCCAGCCCAGGCGCGCCAAATCCAGCAGCAGTTTGCCAACCCCGAAGATTACCTTTCCTATGAGTTGGGTAAGGCAGTGCAAGAGTTGCCGCCGCTGTATACGCGGATCTTGGCCGGAAGTCTGACCACGCTTGTGTTTGGGGCGATCGCCTGGGCCCATTTCAGCGTGGTCGATGAAGTCGCCGTCACCCAAGGAGAGCTGATCCCCTCGCAGCAGGTGCGGCCAGTCAGAGCGCTGGAGGGCGGCATTATTCGCGAGATCAAGGTCAAAGAGGGCGATCGCGTCGCCCAAGGCGATATCTTGCTAGAACAAGATCCCTCCCTCTCGGATGCCGATGTCAATCGGCTCCAGCAGTCTGCTGAGCTGATTCGCCAAGATATCGCCCGTCTCGAAGCCGAAAGTCGAGGTGAATCGTCGTCGGGGGTGGCCAGCCAAGATCCGCTGCTAGCAGCCCGCGGGCAAGACTTTAGAACGCGACGGGCCGCGGCTTTGGCCGATGCCAGTCGGCAGGAATCAGCCATTGATGAAGCCACTGCCCGGCTGACACGTCTGCAAGGCAACCTAGCCAGCGCCCGCGAAACCTTGGTCAATGCGCAAGAGCGGGAGCGCAACTTGCGAGAACTGGTCGAAGGGGCGATCCCCAGATTTGACTATCTCGAAGCAAAAGACCGATTGACTCAAGCCGAAGATCAGTTGGCCTCTCTCCAGCAGGAGATTGTGGCCCAGCGGTCGGCCATTCAGCAGGCCCAGCAGGCTTACCGCGTATCGCGCGAGACGGCCAGTAATCTGTCGTCACAGTGGCAGAGCGAAATTTTGACCCAGCTCAACCAGCGGCGAGAGGAGTTGGCCAACTTAGAGGGGCAGCTTGATCGGGCCACGCGCCAGCAGGAGCGTGAAACCATCCGCGCCCCCATTGCCGGTAGAGTCTATAACCTGCAGGCCACCCTAGGGGAAGGCACCGTAGAGCCCGGGGAAGAACTGCTGTCGATTTTGCCTGAAGGCGAGTCGCTGATGCTCAAGGTAAAGGTGCTGAACCGCGATATTGGCTTTATCAATGAGGGGATGCGGGCCAAAATCAAGCTGGCGACCTTCCCATTTCAGGAGTTTGGCACCATTGAGGGTAAGGTCGTGCAAATTAGCCCCAACGCCACCCTCGACCGTGATTTGGGTCTGGTCTTTGATGCGACAGTTTCCCTCAGCCGCACCGATATCCGCGTCCAAAACCGCACCGTTGAGCTAGTGCCCGGGATGGTAGCCACAGCCGAAATCGTCACCCGCCAGCGTTCGGTGTTGACGTTTCTGATTGAACCGATTACCCAGCGCTTTGATGAAGCGTTTAGGGTGCGCTAGCCTACCGCAGTTCCCAAGATCCCTAGGGGCGGAGCTTGCATTTTCTATTGCTGGCTCAGCTCCTGGATTTGAGTGTTAAAGTAGCCAATTTTGTAGTTTAGCTCTTGGGCAAACTGAAGCCCTCGTCGAAAGGCAGCGATCGCCTGGGTGGTATTGCCAAGCTGGC
>DATNOW010000888.1:0-3664 GCA_036703515.1 Chroococcidiopsis sp. | reverse complement strand
AAGTGGTTGGAGAATAGGGGAGTGGGCTAGGGGCGATCGCGCCATTTTGACTAGGCTACACAAAGACTAGGCTGCATAAACTCTAGTCGCGATCGCCCTCAAGGGTGATTCAGCCCTGTTCCAAACCTAATTCAACCGTGATCTACGTGATCTAAAAGTGCCGGTTTTCCGTCGCATTGCGATGGGAAACCGGCACTTGGCTTTTAGGTTGGCTTTTAGGTTGGCGGATTTGCTGGCGGGCAGATTGACTGGCGAATTGGCTGATGGATTTGCTGTTGGATTTGCTAATGGATTTAATCGGCAAAGCGATCAGTAAATCGATTCCCCCAGTTGGTGCTTGACGAATGCGCTCGTCGTAGGGGCAAAAATTACTATCGATTAGAAATTACTATCAGTCAGCCAGTGGGGCCGTTGGGGCAGGGCCGATGGCCTCGATCGCCGCTTCCAGTGCGATCGCCACGTGAGTCCAATGAGTCCCCCCCTGGCAAAAGACCACGTAGGGTTCCCTGAGGGGGCCATCCGCCGAGAATTCAGAAGTGCTACCATCAATGAAGGTACCGCCTGCCATGACAAGTTGACTTTCATAGCCAGGCATATTAGCGGGTATCGGGCTGAGGTAAGACCCTATTGGCGAATGTTGTTGGATGGCGTGGCAGAACGCAATTATTTTTTCGGGAGAGCCTAGCCGAATCGCCTGAATCACGTCGCGTCGAGGTTCATCGGGCAAGGGATTCACTGGGTATCCCAATTGATGAAAGACGCGAGCCGTGAGACAGTTGCCCTTGAGGGCTTCTCCCACCATCTGAGGAGCAAGGAATAGGCCTTGAAACAACAATCGATTTTGGTCAAATGTAGCCCCTCCTTCACTGCCAATGCCGGGTGCAGTGAGGCGGCAGGCCGCCGCTTCGACCAAATCGGCCCGACCGGCAACATATCCTCCCGCTGTGACGATCGTTCCCCCCGGGTTTTTAATCAGCGAGCCCGCAATCAGGTCTGCACCGACCGCTGGGGGTTCGCAAGATTCTACAAACTCTCCATAGCAGTTATCTACAAAGCAAATTGTCTCGGGGTTTTGCTGCTTCACCTGAGCAATAATTTTTTCGATGTCGGCGATCGCCAAACTCGATCGCCACGCATAGCCACACGAGCGCTGGATATGAACCAATCGCGTGTTGGGTCGCACCGCCGTAGCCAAAGCATGCCAGTCTACAGTGCCTTCAGGAGTTAGATCAAGTTGTCGGTAATGAATGCCAAAGTCTTTGAGGGAGCCTTGCTGTTCTCCCCGCAGCCCAATGACTTCTTCCAGTGTGTCGTAGGGCGCACCGGTCACACACAACATTTCATCGCCGGGACGCAACACGCCATACAGAGCGGAGGCGATCGCATGAGTCCCTGATACAAACTGCACTCTAACGACTGCTGCTTCGGCTCCCATCACATCGGCAAATACGCGATCGAGGACATGACGACCGAGGTCATCATGCCCATACCCCGAGACACCCGCAAAATGGTGGGTTCCTACGTGGTGGTGTCGAAAAGCACTCAACACACGCCTCAAGTTTTCCTTGACCTGAGCGTCAATTCCAGAAAAAATCTGACATAGTGCCTGCTCTGCTTGCTGAATCTGCTCAGAACTGCTCATCACTTGGCTTTGCTCCTAATTTCCTGGCGAGACAACCTGTTTCACCGGAACAGTGATTGTGAGTCTAAATCTTAAGACTGCACCATTCCAGAATTGCGGGATTGATTGTCGCGTGAATCTGGTTATCTATCCCCATTGAGATTACTGAATGACTATTGCAACTTCAACTAAACCTCCCAAGGCATGGCCTGTAACCGTGTTTATGGTTGCGATTCACCTCTTGGCCCTGCTTGCCTTCTTGCCCGCCAACTTTAGCTGGTCTGCGGTGGCGCTCTGCGTGTTTCTGCACTGGCTGACGGCGGCGTGTGGCATTACGCTCGGTTGGCATCGTCTGCTGACCCATCGTAGCTTCGTGGTGCCCCAGTGGTTGGAATACGTGTTTGTGTTTTGTGGCACCCTAGCAATGCAAGGCGGGCCAATTTGGTGGGTGGGGCTACACCGTCACCACCACCTCTATTCTGACCAAAATGTAGATCATCACGACTCTAGTAAAGGCTTCTGGTGGAGCCATATGGAGTGGATGTTCTATGAGGTGCCGGCGGCTGATGAAATTCCCCGTTTCACCAAAGATATTGCCCACGACCCGTTCTATCGATTTTTAGATAAACATTTTGTATTGGTACAGGCTGCTTTTGCCGTATTCCTTTATCTTGTCGGTGGCTGGTCGTTTTTGGTCTGGGGTGGTTTTTTGAGGCTGGTGTTGGTTTATCACACGACTTGGCTGGTTAACAGCGCCACCCATAAGTTTGGCTATCGCAGCCATAAGTCAGGCGATCGCTCCACAAATTGCTGGTGGGTGGCATTGATCAGCTACGGTGAAGGTTGGCACAATAACCACCATGCCTACCAATATTCGGCGCGTCACGGCCTGAAGTGGTGGGAGATCGACATTACCTGGTGGATGATCAGCGGGCTCAAAGCGCTAGGTTTGGCTCGAAAAATTAAACTTGTTGGAGATGTTTAAGTTCAATCTGACCTAAAGGGTTTGATTGAATAAAGCTAACGCCCTTGTTCCGCAGGTGTAGCATTGCCGCATCTGCGGAGCTGCTAAAGTTGGTTTTAGTGAATTTACAATCCTAAACAATCGTGTTCTTTAAAAAACTTGGGATGACTGCATGACCATTGCCACATCGACTAAACTTCGCCGAGACTGGCCCGTCATTTTTATCATGGCGTTCCTGCACATCGGCGCGCTGTTTGCGTTTCTGCCTAGCAACTTTAGCTGGAGTGCTGTTGCGCTACTAGTTTTCTTGCATTGGGTGACTGGGGGGCTCGGGATTACGCTGGGTTGGCACCGCTTGGTCAGCCACCGCAGCTTTCAGGTACCCAAATGGCTAGAATATTTTCTGGTGTTTTGCGGAACGCTCTCGATGCAAGGGGGGCCGATTTGGTGGGTCGGGTTACACCGTCACCATCACCTCTATTCTGACCAAAATGTGGATCACCATGATTCGGGTAAAGGCTTTTGGTGGAGCCACATGGACTGGATGTTTTATGATGTCCCGGCTGAAAAAGAGGTGCCTCGGTTTACCAAGGATATCGCCAATGACCCCGTGTATAAGTTTTTCGACAACTATTTTCTGCTGATTCAGGTAGCGCTAGCTGTAGTGCTTTACCTGATTGGCGGTTGGTCGTTTGTGGTCTGGGGTGTGTTTTTGCGTCTGGTGTTGGTGTATCACTGCACTTGGCTGGTGAATAGCGCGACCCACAAGTTTGGCTACCGCAGCCATGAGGCGGGCGATCGCTCTACCAACTGTTGGTGGGTGGCGGTGCTCACCTACGGTGAGGGCTGGCACAACAACCACCATGCGTTCCAGTATTCGGCCCGGCACGGTTTGCAATGGTGGGAATTTGACATGACGTGGCTAACGATTCGCACTCTGCAGATTTTAGGATTGGCAACTAAAGTCAAGCTGCCTGAAAAGGTATAGCGCCGTTTATCCCAAGATAATTCAAGACATCAAAGGCCCGGTTGCTGGTGCGCCAGCGATCGGGCCTTTTGAATCGCCGTCTTTAATAAAA
>DATNOW010000887.1:0-2665 GCA_036703515.1 Chroococcidiopsis sp. | reverse complement strand
CAACGATTTGCTGTCGGCGATCGCCCTTTCCGATCCGCTGACTTCGCTCAACAACCGTCGGGCCTTTGAGTGGGAACTGCCGCGCCAAATCCAAAATGCGCGATCGCGCAACATGCCGATCAGCCTGATCATGCTCGATGTTGACCACTTCAAAAGTATCAACGATACCTATGGGCATATGGTTGGCGATCGCGCCCTACAGCTCCTGGGGGCACGCTTGCGCCACAATCTGCGGTTTTACGACACGCCCTTTCGCTATGGCGGCGAAGAGTTTGTGATTATTTTGAGCGATACGGGTGGGCAAGAAGCGGTGGCGATCGCCCATCGCATCTGTCGGCTGATTAGCGAGCAGGCGTTTGTCGTCAACGAAACCCTTGATCTGACGATTACTGTGAGCGCCGGAGCGTCGTCTCTGCGCCCAGAAGATGATGCTAAGGGCATGAGTCTGCTGCATCGAGCCGATCAGTATCTACTCAGCGCCAAATCGAGTGGACGCAATCGCGTTGTTAGTGATATCTAGAGTGATCTCTAGGTGGCTTTCACCGGTAATTCAAAGGGCAATTCAGCAATACGCAGGGCGATACGCAGGGCAATGCGCGGGGCAAGAGTCAGGCTTCAGTCACGAGCAGGGGATCAAGGTTGCCAACGCGGTCGAGGGCATATAGGTCGTCACAGCCGCCAATGTGCTGATCGTTGATAAAGATTTGGGGCACGCTGCGTCGCCCATTGGCCCGCTCGGCCATTTTGACGCGGGCGGCTCCGTTGCCGTCAATCTTATATTCCACAAACTGCACGCCCTTCCACCACAGCAGGAGCTTAGCCCGGATGCAATAGGGGCAAGTCTGCCAGGTATAAATTTCGACATGGGCTTTAACGCGCTCTGGATGGCGATTGAGCACGGGGTTGAGAAAGTCGAACATGGCGATCGCACCGTTAACGAGCAAAATGGGTTAGCGATAAGGTTCGCTCTGGCGGATTCGGGCTATTGCACCAAAGCCCTGCACCGAATTACATGCACCGAGTACATGCACCAAACGCGAGCTACTTTTCACACTATCGCACGCTGTAGGGATTGTGAAAACTCGTCACGGCCCACACTCGTGCAGGCGAGCATCGCGCGTCAGAGTGATGCCATCTAGGGATGTCCTCTAATTGCGACAGGCAATCCGAATGCTGGCGTAGTTAAGGCAGTGAGACCGATAGCTCGGGCGAGCGGGAGTGGTAATGATGGTCGAGTTGCGGATGGTGGAGTCGATCAGCACGGGATTGATTAGGGTCGAGTCGCGCACGGTGGAGTCGATCAGTACCGGGCTGACCAGGGTAGAGTCACGAATTCTAGTGGGGCCGTTTCGGTCAGAACCGTAATAGTCGGGGTTGATGATCACGGTGCCGGAGCCAAAGCCAGGGTAGGAATAGCGGGTTGTGGGATAGCTGTTGTTCGGGTAGATATTGTTCGGATAGATGTTGCCCGGATAGATGTTGCCCGGGTAGCTGTAATAGCGATCGCGATCGCTGTCAGTAGTGATGGTGATGCCGCTGCCGCTGCCGTTGCTGTAAATCACCACGTCTGCTTTGGCGGGGGACAGGCTGGCTGGAATCAGCACGCTCAGCGCCATAGACAGCAGCGCAGCCGACAAAACGGGGCGATGGGTCGATCGGTTGCAGGAATGGGACATAATTGACCTCTTGGAAACGCCGCTGGGGATCAATCGGGGAAGCTGCCGTTAAGGCCTGCCATTAAGGTCTGCCATTGAGATCTACTGAGTATCAACGACGCCCATTAGTACGAGGAAGTTCCCGTCAGCCTTGCGATGCAGTTGGATTTCACGCATGATCTAGATGGAAATTTTAACGCGAGTGGCTAAGCTTGCGCGAGGTGCTAGTGGGTGATGGTGAGGTAAATGGTGTGAGTGCAGATAATTCAGGCGCAAATAATTCAGGCGAATCCCCTAGCATGAGCAATCAGGAGCTAGCCAATCTGGAGTATCAGGCGGGTAAAGATGCGTTTGAACGGGGGCGCTATCAGCAGTCAGTGCAGCGGTTTGAGAAAGCGATCAGCTTGCTCGATTACCGGACTAAACTCGGCGGCGAGACGCAGCTTTGGCTCGTCAACGCCTACGAAGCGGCCGGGCTGCAAACCGAGGCGATCGCCCTCTGCGAAAAGATGACCCGCCACCCCGACCTGACCCTGCGCAAACAAAGCAGCCGCTTGCTGTATATTCTCAAGGCTCCCCGTCTGCGGACGCGCCCAGAATGGCTCACCCAAATCCCCGATTTAACCAATCTCGAAGATTCGACCCAAGACTTTAAGCAAACCTACGCCAAAACCACACCCAAGCGATCGCGCCGTCCCAAAAAAGATGACGATGACGAACTCAAGCCCATTGACCTCAGCCAGGTCAATACCAAAGACAATCGCTTTGTCTGGGTGGCCTTAGGAGCCGTTGTGTTGACGATTGGCTGGCTGGTTTGGCAAAGCCAGTAGAGGGAGCCAGCACCTAGGCTAGTTTCGCAGCAGCAGGTAGTAAAGCTGACCCGGGCTATTGATTAACCCAGCGCGATCGCCTGCTACGGTGCCGGTGCCCATAAAAATATCCACCCGGCCGGGGCCGCGAATCGCACCGCCGGTATCGTGGTCGAGGACAAAACGGCTGACCAACTGTTG
>DATNOW010000886.1:0-3241 GCA_036703515.1 Chroococcidiopsis sp. | reverse complement strand
GCGGGCATCGGCATTATTGCCAGCATCAGCGGCATGTATCTGAGCTATTTTTACAACTTGCCCTCAGGGCCAGCGATCGTGCTGGTGGCGACCGGCTTTTTTATCTTGGCGTTCCTGTTTAGCCCCAGCTACGGACTCCTTACCCATCCGCAAGTCAATACCCAAGAGTCGATGATTTGGCGGGAGTTTAAAGGATTGCTGAAACGATCAAACCCTCGAAGCTAGTCGAGGGTTTTGTAGGAATGCTGGCAGGGCGATCGCTGATAATTAATGATCCCTGCATAATTGGCGATTAGGGTAAGAACGGCGATCGGGCTAAAAAGGGCGATCGCGATCGCCCTTGACTGAGTTTAGTGAGTGGAACTCATGGCCGCTGTGCTGGCTAGCTTGTCGTCGTCATCATGTTCTACCCTAAACACGTTGGAGTAGAGGTTGGCAATAATCTGCTGCCCCTGCTGGGTGAGCTCTAGATACTTGAGCGCATCCTTGACGTAGGGAAAAACCCCTCTCCAGTAAAAGTTAGGATAGTTTTTGCGCAAGTCGCCAGGGTGGCGATAGCCCAAGAACTTGTTGACTCCGGTTTCCTCAAATTCGTAAAACAGCGCCCCAATTTTTTTGAGGTAGCGGGGATCGCTGAGTTGCCCGGTCAAATCGGCCGCCCGCACCAGCCCCGGATAGTTGACGGTGTCTTGGTGGTCGTCATCGGTGGGCACCGGAAACCGCGTCAGCTCAATATTCCGCTTGATTTCTTCGGCGTTGATCTTCTGGGCTTGGCCAAAGCGTTCATCGATAAACAGCTTGGCGCGATCGACGTGGTGAGGCGTGAGCCCTGCATCAGACGCACCGGGGGGCAAGGGCACCATTTCGCCGCCTTCTCCAGTTGCATAGAGATTTTCGTCATCACGATCGGCGCGACAGACGCCTTTGACGTAGCCGATATCGTGGCAAACCAACGAGACAATAAAGTGCAGCCAGTCTTCGCAAGACACTCCACCTTCGCGGATGTGTTTGCCACGGAGGATTTCTTGCCCCACCAAGGTGACTAAAATCGTGTGCTCAACGTTGTGGTAGAGGGCATCGCTGTTGGCAATGTTTTCGAGGGCCATGGCCCCAACCCAGCCAATGATGTCTTCATAGTCCGAATGCCACCCACCGTAGGTGTGGCGATACCCCTCTTTGAGCTTTTTGACAAAGTCGTTGATTAAGAGTTCGGTGGCGTTAAACATGCGGAGTCCTTTATTTGAGTCGAAGGGACTTAGATCGGCTCTGGGGAAATGGCAGTTGCGTCCTGAATAGGCAGAGTCCCAGATGCAATCCTACTGCTAACTTAGCGTACCTGACCGATGAAGAGTGTAACCACGATCAATCCTAAGAATTGTTTTCAGGATTGATTAGAAATCAATAACTATTGACAGATAGCACAAAGTTAGCGTTTTCATATTGTTTGAAATCACATTTGAAATTACAAATGCTGATGAAATTAACAGCGCTGCTGCTGATCGGTTTCGCCAAGGCAATCTGATCGGGGTATAGTGCTGATGTCGACTGAGGTTGCCCGCTTATGACGCTCCGCAAACGCTCCCTTCAGACTGCCGCTAATCCGCCAGTGCGCGATCGCAACCGTTGGACTAGCCGTTGGTTTGAGAAACTGATGGCGGCGATCGCCCTAACCAACCTGGGGCTGGTGGCCTTTGATATGAGCTATGTTCCTTGGCGCGATCTCTATCTGCGGCAGTTTCCTGAATTCACGCGGTGGTATGGCGCAACGTTTAAAGGGATGGAGCCCCACCGCGCTACCGATGGCTATTTAGCTACCGTGGCGCAACTGCAAGAGCAAGTTTCTCAGACGGGTCTACAGTCGCCCGAAGCCAAAGCTTTACTGGCCACTTTGCGTCAGCAGAGCAACGAATTGATCGACGAAGATCCGTTCCAGATCGCGAATAAATCTGGCACTCTAGAGCGTATCAAAAACCGGATGCGGGATCAGGTCGGGGTGGAATCTTCTAAGCAGGCGTTTGCTACTTTTTGGAGCCCAGAGTATTTGAGCAAGCAGGGCTGGTCTAAAGAAATCGACTTTTTTGATAGTCGCATTCGCCCCTTAATTGAGACCAACTACTACCGTGGCATTGGCGTTGATGGTAAGCCGATCGATTTATTTTTGGCGATTGACCTGTGCTTTATTGGGCTGTTTGGGCTAGAGTTTTTGGCCCGCACCTTTTATCTCAGCCGACGCTATAAGGGAGTCAGTTGGTTTGATGCCATGCTGTGGCGATGGTATGACCTGTTCTTATTAATCCCGATTTGGCAATGGCTGCGAGTGATCCCGGTAACGATGCGGCTAAACCAGTCTAAGCTGGTCAACCTAGAGCCATTTGGCAACAAAATCAGCCATTTCGTCCTCTCTAGCATCGCGGTCGAGCTGACCGAAGTGGTTGTCCTGCGGGTCATCGACCAGTTCCAAAATCTGGTCAAGCAGGGCGATATTGCTCGTTGGCTGATTCAACCGGGGAGCAGTCAACGCTATGTCGATCTCAACGGCGTGGATGAGGTGCAGGCGATCGCCCAACGCGTGGTCAATTTAGTGGTCTATCAGGTTTTGCCCACCCTCAAGCCTGAAATCGAAGCGCTGCTGCAGCATAGCGTGATCAGCGTGTTAAACAGTTCGCCCGTTTATCGGGGGCTGCAACCCTTGCCTGGCATGACAGCGTTTTCCAACCAATTGGCTCAGCAGTTAGTGCAGCAAGTTTCCCAAAACGCCTACGGCGCGATCACGGCAGCGCTCCAAGACGCGAAGGGGGCCGAGCTGACTCAGCAGCTCGTTCAGCGTTTTAGCGAATCGCTACGCAGCAATGTCCAGCAAGAAAATACCGTAGAAGATATTCAGTCGTTGGTGACGGCGCTGCTCGATGAAGTCAAGATTAATTACATTCAACGCATTGCCGCTGAAGACGTAGAAACTCTGCGAGACCAAAATCACCAGCTCTATCAGCAGATGAAACCCAGTAATCATTGAGCATTGAGTTAGGGCAGGAGAGCGTGGTGGTTTTTGCTTGGGTGCAGACGTTTGCTGTTGCTGGGTGCCCGTATTGAGCATCCCCAGATTGATCCCCAGATTGATCCCTCACTGTGTTAAAAATCATGCAAAACACCGAAATCTGGCAACGGTCAGCGTCTGTTCGTTATAATTACTAAGCCATCATTTAAGTGAAGTGGGTCGGTGCCCGCTTTTTTTGTTGTTTGT
>DATNOW010000885.1:0-5257 GCA_036703515.1 Chroococcidiopsis sp. | reverse complement strand
GAGATTTAGCGGCACGCTGCGTTGGGGCAGGAACCAAATCTGGATAGATCACCTGTAGCAGCGGCACATCCAGATAGGCCTCTAAAATAGCCGCGCATCGATCGATCGCCCGCCGAAACACAGGCTGGCTATCGTAAAGCTGCCGTCCCATGCCCACCGCTTGCGATCCCTGCCCGGTACACAAAAACACGACTGGGGAAATGGACTGAGGCAAGACGCCTTTGCTCAGGTTAGGAACTTCGGTTGCCGTGGTGCCAGCCGCTACAGCCGCTAAGCTGGCTTGCAGTTCAGTCGCCGTGGTGGCCGCGATCGCCAAGCGATGATGGAAGTGCGATCGCCTAGCGTGGGTAGAAAAACACAAATCTGCCAGATCGGCGGGCGACCATTGCGCCTGTTCGTCTAACCGCTGCTGATAGCGTTGTGCGAGCGATCGCAAGGCAGCCCCACTTTTAGCAGAAAGGGTGAGGAGGTGCTGCGGCCGCACGGTTTGGGTTTTAGGGTGATCCTCAGCCTGAGCCTGTGGGCAGACCTCTACTAAAGGCGCGCCCTCGACCACCACATGGGCGTTGGTGCCGCCAAAGCCAAAGGAATTGACCCCGGCAATATGGGGGCGATCGCCCCAGTCAGTGAGGCGATCGTTCACCTGTAGCGGCAGCGTAGCGGATTGCAACAGGGGAGTGGGCTGCTGATAGTGCAAGCTGGGAGGGATCTGTCCGTATTTCAGAGACAGGGCCAGTTTGATTAACCCTGCGACCCCAGCGGCGGTCTCACTGTGACCAATATTCGTTTTCACTGACCCAATCAGGCAGGGTTGCTCGGCCAGACGCCCCTCTGATAGCACCGCTCCTAGGGCCTCTAGCTCGACGGGATCACCCATTTTGGTGCCGGTGCCGTGGGCCTCGACGTAGCGCACCTGCGCCGGATTCACCCCAGCGCGTTGGTAAGCCTGGCGCAGCACCGCCATCTGGGCCTGGGGGTTAGGGGCCGCCATGCCGTGGCTAAACCCGTCTTGATTCACAGCCGTAGCGCGGATGACGGCGTAAATGGGGTCGCCATCGGCCTGTGCCTGGCTCAGCGGCTTGAGCACGACAACGCCCGCCCCTTCACTGCGGACATAGCCATCGGCGCTGGCATCAAAGCTTTTACAGCGCCCGGAGGGAGACATAAACCCGCCCTTGGAAAAACCCGCTGTGACATTGGGCAGCAGCAGCACATTCACCCCGCCCGCTAAGGCCAAAGTCGATTCTCCCGACCACAGGCTTTGGCAGGCGAGATGCACTGCCACTAGCGACGAAGAACAGGCCGTATCTACCGCTAGGCTGGGCCCCTTTAGATCAAACAGATAGGAAATCCGGTTAGCGGCGATGCAGTTGCCCGTGCCCGTGGTGGCGTAGGGATCGCTGACGGGATGCTGCCACAGCCGTATCGAATAGTCGTGGGTGCCGATGCCGATATATACTCCGGTGTGACTGCCCCGCAGCCGTTCTGGGACTAGCCCTGCATCTTCAAAGGCCTCCCACGCCACCTCTAGCAACAGCCGCTGCTGGGGGTCCATCGTCGGCGCTTCGCGGGGAGCAATGCCAAAAAACAGCGGATCAAACTGATCGATCGCCTCTAAAAAGCCTCCCCAGCGAGTATTGGCCTTGCCGGGCTGAGACAGATCGGGATCATAAAATTGCTGGATGTCCCACCGCGATTTTGGTACCTCTGTGATAGCGTCTTGGCCCTGCCGCAGCAGTTCCCAAAAAGCACTAGGGCTGTCCGCACCCGGAAAACGGCACCCTATTCCAATAATCGCGATTGGCTCCAATGGCATAGTGTTTGAACAAGTGAAACAAGGAGTGGATAACTGTAAATAGAGAAAGTAATAGAGGAATAAGAGGCGATCGCCCCTGTCGCTCCCAAACGGCAATCTCCCAGGCGGCAATCCTGAGAGACAATTATCCCGAAAGGAGCTATCCCGAAATTATCGCAAAGCAAACGACGTTCCCACCGCTTTCAGGCAATATTCAGATGACATTCAGGCGATATCCAGGCGACATTCGGGCAACAACATTTTGATAGCAGCAGCAAAAATCGCAGCGAAACCGATGCAAATTCCTCTCTTCCAAGTTGATGCCTTTAGCGATCGTGTCTTTGGTGGCAACCCAGCGGCCGTGTGTCCTCTGCGCGAGTGGCTGAGCGATGAGGTGATGCAGCGCATTGCGCTGGAAAATGCCGTCGCCGAAACGGTATTTTTTATCCCGGCTGGGCCAGACTTTGCTATCCGCTGGTTTACTCCAGAGATTGAGATGGATTTATGTGGCCATGCCACCCTCGCTGCCGCCCATGTGCTTGCCCGCCATCTCGGTTACGACGGCCCATCGATTCGATTTCAGTCGGCCAGCGGCGACCTGCTGGTTACAGTGAGCGAATCCCTGCTGACGCTTAATTTTCCGTCCCGCCCGCCCACGCCCTGCGACCTGCCGCCTGTGATTTTAGAAGCTGTGCAGCATCCCCCGATCGCTGTGCTCAAAGCCAGAGACTACATGCTGGTCTACGAAGATGAGCAGAGCATTCGGCAGCTTCAGCCCGATCGACGCATTCTCGATCAAATTAACCTCGACCCCGGTGGCGTTATCGTCACAGCGCCCGGTGAGCAGGTCGATTTTGTGTCGCGTTTTTTTACTCCCCAGGCCAGCATTTTTGAAGACCCAGTGACAGGCTCAGCCCACTGTTCCTTAATTCCCTACTGGAGCGATCGCCTTGGCAAAACGGTGATGCAGGCCTGGCAATTGTCGCCTCGGGGTGGACAGCTTGTGTGTCAACATCTGGGAGACCGGGTGTTAATCGGCGGGGCCGCTGTCACCTACATGGCCGGACAGATTACCCTGTAGCGTTCAATGGGGCCCGCTTGCGTCACGGCGGATAGGCGTCAACGTTGCAGTTGCCAGACAAAGCGCCCCGTTTGGTCAATATAGCCAGACTCGGCTCCCGTAATCCACGCGAGCCCATGATCAAAGTTGCCGAGGTGCGAAGCTTGGGTTTGAATCACGACCTCACCGGCTGAGTTAATGTAAACTCCACGAGTGCTGCCCCCAAACGACGGATCATCAGAAAATACGGGAGCTAGGCCGTCGTGAAACTCTCCGGCCAAGCTAAACTGGGGCGGAATCACAAAGGTGCCAGTGTGGTCGATGTAGCCGTGCAAAAAACCGGGGGCTAACACTGCTGCCGCTCGTCCTTCGGTAAAGTCGGCGGCCGAGATAAAGTCAAACCGGGGCTGGATGGCAAACAGCCCATGCCGGTCGATGTAACCAATCCGACCCTCGACCATGACCCAGGCTAACCCTTCTGAAAAGTTGCCGGATGCAAACAGTTGGGCGGGCTCAAATCGTGGCGAAATCACCATTGCTCCGCTGCGGTTGATGTAGCCCACCCGACCGTTCACCACCACCCAGGCTAACCCTTCTGAAAATGGCCCGGCGGCCTCAAACTGGGGCTCAATGGCCATCTCGCCTTGTTGGTTCATATAGCCGTAGCGACCGTCTTGGTAGACCACCACTAGACCGTCTGAAAAATTTTCTAACGCTGCAAACAAGACAGGCGTGTGCTCGATGGGGATGACGACGGTACCCGTCGAGTCGATGTATCCCACTTTGCCGTCGAGGGCAACAATCGCTAACCCCTCCGAAAACGGCCCGGCTCCATCGTACTGGGGCGGAATCACCATTGTGCCGCTGGGGTCAATGTAGCCCCACCGACCGTTGAGCTGAACCGACGCGAGCTGTTGCCCGTTGGGTAGCGCTCCGGGTGCCGAAAAGGGATTTCCCGTCTCAAACTGGGGCGGAATCACGATCGCGCCAGAGGCGTCGATGTAGCCTACCTTGCCCCCAACCAAAACTGGAAATAGGGTCACAGGGGCGGCCTGTGTCTGTGTAGATTCTGTCGGCTGTGTGGATTCTGTCGGCTGTGTAGATTCTGTAGGCGGCGCTGGGGATTCTGTAGATAGCGCTGGGGGGGAGTCTGCATCAGTTGGCGTAGAGTTGGCGATCGCCCCTCCTGCCATCATGCCCAAAACAACAACCATGCCCAGCCCACCCGCTAGCAATACACAAATTCGATTGACCATGGGCGCGGCCTCCTTATGTGGCGGAATTAACGGCATGTGGCGGAATGAATGGCATGTGGCGGAACGGGCTGAGTAGCCCAGAGCACGAACACCCAAAAATCTAAATCTTAAAACAAGCACCTTAAAATACAGCCCGCAGCTTGCTGAGCAACAGGCGCAGTTGCTCTAGATCTTCTTTGTTGAGCTGATCAAAGCGTTCTTTGAGGTGGGTGATGTGTACCGGAAACACAGCTTCAAATACCTGCTCGCCTTCGGGCGTCAGCACCACGGTAAAGCTGCGCCGATTGCCCTCAGGAATTTCGCGTCGCACCAAGTTTTTTTGTTCGAGGCGATCGATGATGCCCGTCAGCGTGCCCTTAGTCACCAGCGTCCGCTCAGCCACCTCCCCCATGCTCATGCCCAAGGTGTTGCCGAGGGTCGCGATCACATCAAACTGAGAGGGAGTTAGTCCCAATTCTCGGATATGGCGCTCGGAATAGGCCTCATAGGCTTGATAGGCCCGCACTAGCTCACGCATCACCGGGATGAAATATTCCTGGGCGGCAGCTTTGGTGGCAGCGCTACTAGGGGGGGGTGTTGATGACCGAGACTTGGCGGGCATTAAATCTTTACTCCAAACAGTTTTAGATAAAACATTTCGTGTTGATTATATCGCAGCGGTCAACCGAGACGCTGATAAATCTAGATGCCGGTAAATCTAGACGCCGGTAGATTTACCGGTGAATTGACCAGTGGATTTACCGGTGAATTGACCAGGAGATTAGCCGGTGAATTGACCAAGAGATTGACCAGTGAATTGACCAGGAGATTAGCCGGTGGATTAACCAGGAGATTGAGTAGAGCGTAATCGGTGTGTAACGATGAATCAATCCGCTGCGATGCCCATGGCATTGGGCACCTTTGATATCTTTAGTTCTCCCCATTTCCTATGATCGATAACCTTTTGATCGATAACCTTTCTGTCACGTTTCGCGATGTGCAAGCGGCGCGTGAAGCCATTCGTGGCAACATCTACAAATCACCCTGTGCCTATTCTCAGCGGTTGAGCAATATGACGGGGTGCAAGGTGCATCTGAAGCTCGAAAACCTGCAAATGACGGGTTCTTATAAGGAGCGGGGAGCCCTCAATAAAATACTGCACCTGAG
>DATNOW010000884.1:0-4568 GCA_036703515.1 Chroococcidiopsis sp. | reverse complement strand
TGACCACGGGGCGCTGGTGGTGATGCCCGGAATGTATAACAGCCACACCCACATGGGCGACTCTTGCCTGCCGGATGGGGCGACGGGCATGACCTTAGAGCAAGGCTTTTTTCGCCCCGATGGTTACAAATATCGCGAGTTAGCCAAACGCTCCGAAGCAGAGCATCTCAGCCATATCGCTGCCCATCTGCGCTACATGGCCCGCACCGGCACCGTGGGGCATATCGATTTTCGCGAGCAGGGGGTCTATGGCAGTCAGCTGTTGCGCCAAGCCGCCGCAGAAACGGGGGTGCGGTCGGTGGTGCTGGGGCAGTTTAACGCGCTGCCGTTTAGCGACGACGAGCTGCGCCAAAACCAGGCCAGTCTGGCCCCGGCGGCCCTGGCCGAGCTAGAGGCTATTCTTTCATTAGCGGATGGCTTTTCAGAAAGCACGATCAATGACCTGACCGATCCGGCTTGGGCGCAAATCCGCCAGGCTAGCGATCGCTATGGCAAGCTGCGGGCTATCCACTGCTTAGAAAACGAGGGCTATCGCTCGACCAGTCTGGCGATCGCCGGTCGGGGTGATCTGGAACGGGCGATCGCTGTGTACCAGCCCCATCTGGTGATCCACGCCACGGTGGCCAACGATGACGAGATTGCCCTGCTGTCGTCCCAGCGGCTGAATGTGGCGCTTAATCCCCGTGCCAACGCCAACCTGGGGCTGCCGCTGCCACCCATTGCCAAACTGCTGGGCAGCGATGCAAACCTGCTGTTGGGCACCGACAATGGCTTGCTCAATAGCCCCAACCTGCTGGCGGAGATGGACTTCACCTACAAAGTGGCCAAGAGCCAGTTTGGTGATGCGGTGCATCCCGATCCTGCTGCCATCCTCAAGATGACGACGAGCAATATCCGCCATTTTTTGCCCGATGCCTATGGCTACCTAGAGGTCGGGCTACCGGCCGATTTGGTGGTGCTCGATTTCACCCAGCCCCATCTGCGGGCCACGCGCCATATCTTGGCGTCGGTGGTCACTCGCGTCACCCCTGACGATGTCGTGGGTACGATGCGAGCCGGGCAGTGGCTGTACCGCCATGACCGGTTGGTGGCGGCAGAACCCTGAGAGGGCGCACAGCAAGAGGGCGCACATCGGTGCGCCCCTACGATTGGATTAGGTCTCACGGGCGGCAGCAATCGTGCCAATGGGCAGGCGATCGGCGTGGGTTTGAGCGATCGCTCCCTGATCGTTATGGGGTAGATCGAGGCGATCGCTGACGAGGCCCATCAACGTTGGCCAGGGGATGCCAGCGCTGGGGCTGATCAGGGTAATCTCTGGGCCGGTGTCGCTGACTTCGATCGACTCTTCGGTTAGCAGGTGCATCAACACGCTAGACAGGGCCAGGTCGGCTTCGGCTTCATCCAGGCTGCCGGTATAGAGCAGCAGGGTGGTTTGATCGCGATCGGGATCAGTCACAACCCCACGAATCAGATCGACCAATTCGCCAAATAGGGTTTCCTCGGGCTGGCTCCAATCGGGAAAGGCAATCCGGTTGATGCTTCGGAGGTGGAGCTGCTGGCGCAGTGCCCCTGCTTGATAGTCGGCAAACAAGCGCTCGAAGATCGGCCCGATTAGGCTGGCATAGTGCTGACTGTCGAGAAATGGAGGGGTGGTCTGCATGGCCTGTTGGGTGCGATCGCGCCACTGCTGCTGCTGTTTGCGATCGGTGCCGAGGGCGATCGCCAGCTTGATATAGCTGTCTTCGTCGCTGGCGACCAGATCTGCTAACCCTAGGGTACGCATGATGGCAGACCCGTGCTTGGCGCGCAGCACTTCATCTTGCCAAACGATCGTCGGCAGACCCACCTCTAGGGGGTCAATCAGCGAAACTCCGCCCGAATGGGGATAGGAGTCGAGGTAGATATCGCCATATTTGAGACATGCTTTGATGTCGGTACGGCTCGACAGTGCAGGCACCACAATCAGACGGTTTTCATCAACCCCGTGGCTGGCTAAATCGGCCTGCATGCTGGCTAAAAACAGCCGAGACGGAGGGACATCTCCCCAACTTTTGGCAAAGGGATAGAGCACTAGCACCGATTTGGGCACCGCCGCTAAGATTTTGGCCCACGTATGGCGCAGTTCTGGAATGAGCTTGTAGACGCTAGCCCCCGACATAAACACCGTCGAGGCCCAGGAGGGAATCCCTAAGCTGTCGCGGCTAGGCGTAATTTGGGGAGTCTTGGGCGCTGCCTCAAAATTGAAGCAAAAGCCCGTCCCTTCCAGGGTGATCAACCGTTCCCGATAATAGCGATCGCCATTGTTGGGTTCTGACAGGGTGCCCGACAAAAAATAATCGACATTGGGGAGTCCGGTCGTGATGGCAGGGCCAAAATGGGTGATCTGCAAACGCGCTACCCGATGCAGGGCAACCTGAGCCGTAGAGTTCGTAACGGCCGCGACGTTGTTACCCAGCACTAAAATGTCGAGGTCATCTAGGCGCAGCGTTTGGATGCGGCTGGCCAATTCCTCGGGTAGCTGCACCAGCCGATCTACCCGCGAGAGGCAATAGCGCTCTAGGGGGTGGCCTTGCACCTCCATGGTGTAGAGATAAATCTCAAACTTGTCTCGATCCAAATGCTCAAACACCGGCAGCGTGAAGAACATTTCAGACTGCGGTGTGAGGCGATCGCTCAAGATACCAATGCGAATTTTGGGGCGATCGCTCCCCCTTTCTGGCAGCGTATAGTCAACCTCATAGCCCAGGCTGCGGACGGCAAAATCTAGGATGTCGCCGCGCTGGCTCATCACTGCTTTGAGGTTGCGGTTGGTGAAATACAGCGGAATAAAGCTGGCTTGGTTGAGGAAGGCGATCGCCACCGATTGCCAAAACGGCGACTCGGGCTGGCTCAAAATTTGCCCATGCAGATAGGCCACCCACTGGGTCATGTAGTCGGCGTAGCGATCGACCTCTCCAAGCTGCTGAAACACCGCTGGGGCCGTGACCATAAAGCTAAAGTAGTCTTCGAGGGCGGCGGGCGGCATGATCGTTAAGTCAAACTCAGACGGCAGCTGGTGGGGATAGCAATAGAGCATGGCCGCCAGCAGATGCTGCACCGCCCCTGGTGCAGCCAGCCCGTCGTGCAAATAGCCCACCGTATCATCGCGGACGGTGCGTTCGGCTTGGGTGAGCGTTTCATTGCGCAGGCCGCTGGTCAGCAGGAGGCAATGCACCGTACCCAACGGCCCTGCGTACAGGCTATTGAGCTCATCCCCCAAGCTGCTCAGCCAATATTCGGCAACATACTGGCGCAGGCGGCGCAGTTGCCCAATGGCCAGGGGAGAGGCGATCGCCTGTTGGTATTCGGCAATCAGCGCTTCAAGCTGGGCAATTGATTCGATGCCGGCCGACTCTAGAGCTTCACAGATTGGCTCAGGTGCGGTTTCGGGCATGTCACTGGCTGTGTCGCTGGCTGTGTCACTGGCTGTGCCCTCAGGCTCCGATTCGTTGGCCACGACGGTAGACGCAACCGGTGCGGCGGTGGGGATGGCTGGGGCAGACGCCTGGGGTGGGGATGGCTCTGGCAGAGTGGTAGCTTGACCAGACTGCGGGCTGACAACGGCTTCTGGCTGCGATCGCAACCGCGCCAGCATCGCCTCTGCCCGAATCAGGTTGGGCTTAATTTTGAGCACGGCCTGGGCAGCGCGATCGGCGAGCGCAACATTACCTAGCTTTTCAGCCATCTGGGCAACCTGCCAGATCGAGAGCCAGTGGTTGCTGTCGGGGTCAATGCCCAGCTCGCGGCGAAACCACACCCCGGTAAAGTCAATCACCCGCAGCGGAAACACAGTGTGGCGCTGACGCTCAAAGTCGTGGATGGCGCGCTTGCAGCCTTCCCAAAAGCCGTAGTCGTCGATTTGGATCAGCCCGTCGGGTACCACCTGGTCATAGAGGATGTTGAAAATATCCATGGTGGACTCATACCAGTCGCCATCGGCATGGAGCAGCGCAATCTCACCAATCGCCGCTTTGTTGGCCGGCAAAGTATCAGCAAACAGCCCCTTCAGCGGCACCACGATATCTTCCACCCCCAAAGCTTGGCAGACCACCCACAGGTTTTCCTCGATCGGGGCTTGCAGCGTGCCCGCACCAAACCCCGTCAGGTTGGCCGGAATGCCCTCGTGTTTATCAACCTCGATCGGGTCGGGCATGCCTTCAAAGGTGTCGCAAGCATACAGCCGACGCGGGCGCAGGCTGTAGCGCTTGATCACAACGGCCATGAGCGCTGCCGAGCCGCCTTTATAGGTGCCGCATTCGACAATGTTGCCCGGCACGTCATCCAGGCACATCTGTTTGGTCAACCGGTACAGCGACAGCAGGCGTTCTAAGCTGAGCAGCGTGTAGGGTTGAATCGCCGCCACAATTTCGCGAAACTCGGCGGTGTCACCATTGCCCAGCCAGGTGTGGGCATGGTTGGCCCAGAGGTGATGTTCGAGGCTTTTTTGCACCGCATTTTGCTGCCAATAGGCACTGCTGAGGGCGTGATGGGCTGTGACCGAGCCCGGATTCATCGCCAGGATTGTTTGA
>DATNOW010000883.1:0-7981 GCA_036703515.1 Chroococcidiopsis sp. | reverse complement strand
CTCATCTCTGGCAACAATACTGATGGATCAGGATTGAAGGACATCGAGGAGGAGTTGCCGAGTGGCGAAGATCTCCTGACCTACGCTGCGATTCAGCAAGCCTATCAGATGAGTAATGCACTCCGATTCTCAAATAAGTTTTTCAATCCAAGACGATTAGTGCAACGGCAAGAAGTCCTTTATGATTTGGTAAATAGTCTAAACTTACGCAGGAGCGATATCGATCGCACTCCGTTCGCCTTTGATGATAGTGCCCAGATTACCAACGATGAAGTCAAAGCTGCGATCGCAACGGCCCTTGAAAATGAACTAATTGTTAATCCTGTCAAAAGCAACCAATTGAAGCCGTGTCAAGAGATCAGCCGAGCTGAATTGGCAGCCTTGATTTATCAGAGTCTGGTTATTCAAGGTCGAGTGGATCGAATTTCCTCTGAATATATTGTCACCCCACCCCAATTTATCGATATTAAAGGGCACTGGGCAGAGAAACGGATTATAACCCTGACTAAGCTGGGCATTGTCAAAGGTTTCCCGGATGACACCTTTAAACCCAATCAATCGATCAATCGGGCGGAGTTTGCCGCGATTTTGGCCCAAGCCTTTAACCCGACACACCGTTCTCTTCAGGTTGAGCTGAGCGATGTTCCAGCTGATTTCTGGGCACGAACAGCGATCGAAAGGGTTGTGGGCAGTCGGTTGATAGCTGCTGCGGCTGCCAATCAGTTTTCGCCCAGTGGCAATGTGCCGCGGTTGCAGGCGGTGATCACTTTAGTGAATGCCCTGTTGAGGAAGCAAAAAGCATTGCCGACTCCCGATCGCACAATGCTGAGCTTTTTTACCGATATTGATGCCCTGCAACCCAGTGTACAAAATCGAATTGCGATCGCTATCCAACTGGGCATAGTTGCAAAATCCTCAAAAAACAACACCACATTCCGCCCCGATCAGGTGGTCACGCGAGCAGAAGTGTCGGTGATGCTGCTTCAGGTATTGGCAGCACTCGAATCATCCCAACCTCCAGAGCGACCGCCTGTCGTCCCGCCCGTCGTCCCGCCTACCGTCCCGCCTGCTGCCAACCCCAACCCAGAGTTTACTGATTTAAAAGACCACCCGGCAAAGGACAAAATTCTGGCGCTGGTTAGTCGTGGCATCTTTACAGGCTTTCCCGATCACACCTTCAAACCCGATCAATCTATGCTTCGGGCTGAATTTGCAGCAATCTTAGTCAGGGCATTTCAACCCGCTTCCAGCACATCAAAGATAGAATTCCGCGATGTTCCAGCTAACTTTTGGGCATGGTCTGTTATTCAGCAGGTAGTTTCTAATGGGCTAATGGCTGGAATATCAGGCAATCAGTTTGGCCCTAAACAGCCCATCACCCAACTCCAAACAGTAGTGAACTTAGTCCACTGCTTGCGGAAGCAGCAAAAAACATTGCCCACGCCAGACCGCACGGCATTAAGCTTTTTTGCAGACATCAATTCCCTTGCTGCTGAGGAGAAAGATTGCATCGCGATCGCCATTCAACTAGGCTGGATAGCAAGATCCTCAAGGAGTAACACCCAATTTCACCCCAACAGTCCGGTAACACGGGCAACCGTTGCCACTATTCTATTGCAGGCATTATCAGTTTGATAGAGCGGTTTAATGGGGAGTGCGATCGCTGTTCTTGAAGATACAAGGGTGCGTTCCTTGCCACAATTTCCAGATTCTACTCAAACCCTATCCTGGGAACGCACCATCCCTACTAGGGATAATCGCCGATCTTGTCGTGCGATCGCTGTAATGGAGGGGTCGTTAGAGACTAACGCGATCGCACGACAGCTTCTCTTACCGATTCCCTTGATTCAGATAGTTTAAGAACGACTGAACACCTAATAACTGAATGCTGCGAGCCTCCATTGCTGCCCTCAATTCATCATCAGCTCGTAAATCATTATCCCCGGATACAATGATCTCAGCCATGCCATCGATCGCCGTCGCCAGTACCGGTAAATCTTTTGGATCACGACAATTTGGCGGAACTGTTACTAACTCAACCCAAATAGCTCGATGCTGTAACTGCTGTTCCAGACGGTTGGCTTGCTCCGGATCAATTCTTTCTCTCAACCGAGGACGATTCCAAACAAGATGGAGTTCATCCATCAGAGGTTGGCTCATCACCAACTGGAATCTGTCCTCGTTAAATGCTTCTAAGATGGGCAGCGTCACTCGCCCTCTTAAAAGAATGCGAATCCAAATATTGGTGTCAATCACAACCCGAAGGGTCATATCTGCTGGGATTGCTGACGAACTGCCTGAATTTCAGCCATGATGTCGCCATCTGTAATGTCATCGGCAGGGGGTTGGGCATACAGTTCTTGAATCAAAGCGGCTAAATCTGAGCGTAGCCCTGCCTGCACCAAAGCCCTGCCAAGTTGTTCTCGCTCGTCTGGCTGCAATTGTTGGACAGCAAAAATCAGTTGCTCTAAGGTAATGGGAATCGAGACCATATCTGTACCCATCGCTGAACTTTTTATATTGTAGTGCGACCTCTGCTTCATAGGGCAACCGCTGGCAACGTGACAGCAATGAGCGATCGCTTGCGGTCTACGATAATTCGGCATTGACGCGATGTTCCAGCCAACTTTTGGGCATGGTCTGTTATTCAATTCGTAGCTTCTAATGGACTAATGGCTGGAATATCAGGCAATCAGTGTTTGAGCTAGATTCGATTTAGGAGCTTAACCGCTCCACCGCGTTTCGAATGCCCTGGGTCACATTTAAAAAGGCTTCGTCTTGGTTTGCCCAGGTGGTTACCGGTTTGGCATTTTTGGGATAGGCCTGGAGTTTGCTAAAGGGGGCTCCACTCCAATCCACAGGGCGCAGAATTACCGGGATGACACAGGCTTCCCCGGCTTCGTGGCGTTCCATCGCTCTCCCCATCTCAATGTCAAAGCAATAGTCTGAGGCGATAAAGTCAGGGCTGATCAGCAATAGAATCACCTGCGCCGAATTCAGGTGGCTATCGATTTCTTGGGCCCATTCGGTTCCAGCATCAATGCTGCGATCGTGCCATGTGCTAATCACCCCTTGGCGTTTCAAAATACTGAGATGCTTGGCCATCTCATCTCGCAGGTCTTCATCGCGGTGAGAATAGGAAAAGAACAGCTCAATGGCTCGCCGCGCCGCCCGATCTTCAGAGTGCGGTTTGTCTAACGTTTTGTCTGCGACGGTTGGTGCGGGCGGGTTTGGTTGTTTTGAGAGAGGCAACGCAGGCTGCGGGTGTTCTGAGGCGATCGGTTGGATCATCGACTCTTGGTAGTTGATTGCGCCTGAGCCCGTCAAGTTGGTGATGGTGCTACCGGCAATGTTAAAGGTGTTGCCTGGTGCGGGTGCAGGGGAAACCGCTGGGGAGGCCGGAGTGGTGGTGGGCAAATCAGACGGGGACGCGATCGCCCCTTTAAGTAACACGGGCATGAGGTGTGCGGCAATGCCCGACAGTTGGAGAGCGCTGCAAGCGAGCTTGTAAGCAAAATCAACGGGCCGACCGCTCCCCAGCGCATCATAGAAAGTAACCATGAATTCAATAGCGGCGCTATTGCCAATGGCTGCATTCACCCCAATCACGTAGGGAATATGTTGGGCGATCGCCTGCCCCTGAAGCGAGGAGTAACAGCCGTTGAGCACTACACACTGCACTTGCTCAGCAAACAAGGCAAACAGCGTTGCTAATGCTTCTCTGGCGATAGGCTTGGCCTCCCCCGTTGCATCGGCAAATAGCAACCCCGCATCTCCCATTTCGTATCCTGAAAAATGGACAATTTGCGGTTCAATGTCGAGCATTGCCCGCTGAATATCGCGGGGGGTGGTCACCAGACGGTGTTCTAAATGAAATGGTTTTTGTTGAGGCGATCGCTGCAACCCTATGGCAATATCCTGGCTCTCTTGCTCTAATCGAGAACGAGCTGTGTCTGTAGAATCTACCGCAATCAAAAGGATAGTTGGCTGAGCTTGACTAAAAGAAGACATAGAGAACCCTTGAAAAATTGCCATGCAGTCTCAGAATGAGAGCATCAGCATGAGGCTACCAGAAGATGGTAGAAAAAAATGTGAGGCTGTTCAATCATCTTTACTAAAAAAGACTATCGGAAAACTAATTTGGGCGTTGCTGAATCTAGGTATGCATCGCAAAATCTGCCCTCACCCAAAGGAGAGAGAACAAAAGTTCTGGCTCTTCTCCCCTAGAGAGAAGGGTTGGGGATGAGGGCAATTCATACTGCTATCCAGCAATTCATACTGCTATCCAGCAATGCTAAAAATGCTCCATCGAGTCCAGCTATCGTTGCCAAGGCCGCTTTACGTCTACCTCCGGTGCGTCGCACTTGACTCTAGCTCGACTTCAAGAGAGTAAGCTTGCATCACAGTACAGCGCAGAGATCATTCTTCTCACTCTAACTTCTTTGCCTTCTTTCTCCGGTTCTATTTGATCTACGAACCTAAGGGTTGATGGTATTGAGCGCGCGATCGCTGCGCCCTACATAGGGTAAATATCCGCGATTGGTGGCCAGATTGAGAAAATTATTGATGCGATCGCCATTTTCGCCCGTCCGTCCAGTGCCGTCATCAACATAATCCACCAGCAAGACGGGTTTGCCATTTGCCTGGATCCGATTGAGCCATTGCAGTCGATATTGCACCGTTGCTTGGGGCTGCGGTGTTAGCCCGTCGTAGAATAAATCTTCGATGCCGATACCGCTAATGGTGCGTAAGTAGCTGCCGTCTTGATCGTAGGCCAAGATCGACTCGCCATTTTGGGGCACAATCTGAAAATCAGTGTCACCTCGGATTACCCTAGCATAGTAGGCAATGCGCTCCACCCATTGGATCATTCGATTGGCCGCATCGGCCTGCGATAGGGCTGTTTCATCACTGCCAGAAGCATTGAGCTGCGATTGATCGCTCCAATATTCAAAGCCGTCAATGATATCGAGGTAAACCCCATCAAATCCGGCATCAATAATTCGATCAACATAGCCCAGCATGGTGCTTTGCCAGTCTTCTGACCAATATTTGACTTTGTAGTTTCCTTCCCAGTCGGGGTTGGTTTGACCTAACCAATCAGGGGCTTTGCCTGGCACGGGCTGCTTTAGCTGAGTAGCAGAATCATAGGCCACCCAGTTGGGATTGAAATAATAGCGATAGTCTTCGGCTTCCCCAATACTCAAATAGGCCAGCACGTTTTTACCGTTGTTGTGCAGCGCTTGGAGATCCGCCGGTGTATAGCGCCCTGCATCGCTGCCATCGCGAGAGTAATCTATGGTTAGCACATTAAAGTTGGTGGCGTTTATGTCTGAAATCGAAGCGTTTTGCAGTTGATAGAGCCAGCGATCGCCTTTTACGGGCGTCCCTGCCGGAATCGGTGCCGTCGCCGTGGCAACAGCCGCCAAATTCAGCCGATAGCGAGTTTTACCACTGCGTAAAAACACCTTGAGGAAATAAACACCCGCCTTTAAAGATTTCACTAGGGCTTCCGATTTTGTACTGCCGTGGGCTGAGCGCAATAGCAATTGCCCTTTTGGGTTTCTCAGCTCAATGTCGGCATTGGCCGTGAGTTTGGATAGCGAGGCATACAATGTACTGCGACGGGACAGTGTGATGCGATAGTAATCAATGCGATCGCGCGTACTGAGGCTATCGACAAACGCTTTGGGCTTTGCTTTTAGGGTTCCGGTCTTGCGAGCTGTTATCAAACTACTTCCAGCTAAATCGGTGGCCATAGGATTCATTCACTAAGGGATAGGGATGACGGTTGTCGGATAGTGCTGCCTCATAGATAGTCGCAGTACGAGCATCCGACTCGCCAGTAAGATGCCCGCACTGCGGCTTATGGGTAATGAGGGTAATGAGGGCAACTAACTAGACCAACCTGCTGATCTACTTCTAATCTACTTAGCGCTGAGGTAAGTTTCAGCAACTTGCGCTAGCTGCTCCCCCCAATAGTGGGCGAGATCGGCCTGTGCAGTTTCTACCATAATCCGAAGCAGGGGCTCGGTGCCCGATTCTCGAATCAACACACGCCCGTGTGAGCCTAGATTAGCCTCGGCATCGACAATCAGCTTTTGCAATGGGTCACAGGTTTGCCAACTAGCTGCAACCCGTTGATTGGTGATGCGCACATTTTTGAGACATTGGGGGTAAGGATAGAAGCTGTGGTCACGCAATTCTGCTAGCGATCGCCCCGATTGTTTAACAAAGGCTGCCAAATGGAGTGCAGTCAGTAGCCCATCACCCTCTACTCCATAATGGCGACACAGGATATGCCCAGAGGGTTCGCCGCCCAAAACAGCTTGGTGCTCCATCATGGCAGCATAAACATGCTGATCGCCCACGGGGGTGCGCAGCAGTGTGCCACCGAGTTGGTTCCAAGCTCGCTCAAAGCCAATATTGGCCATGACGGTCGAAACAATGGTGTGATTGGGAAGTTGCCCCGATTCGAGCAGCTGTTTGCCTAGCAGATAGAGAATATAATCGCCATCTAAAGCGCGCCCTAGACCATCGACGGCCATAATCCGATCGGCATCCCCATCAAAGGCAAACCCTAAATCGGCCTGATAGCCCTGCACGGCTTCTTTCAGCGGCGTCAGGTGGGTGGCCCCGCAGTTGACATTAATGCGATCGCCATCGGGCTGATCGTGCAGATAAATTACCTCTGCGCCCAAGTTCTGAAAAGCAGTTTGGGCTAGATAAACTGCTGCACCCCAAGCGACATCGACGACGATACGCAGTCCAGAAAGATCGACTTCAGCGGGTAGCGACTGCTGCAAAGAGTCTGTATATTGCTTGAGCAAGCTGGGGCGAAAGTAGCGTTTGCCAAAGTCTGGAGCCACTGTGTAGTAGCCCAGATTTAATTCTCCACGCAGCCCTTGCTCAATTTCCCGTTGGAGTGCGGGGGCAAGCTTGCAGCCGTCGGTGCTAAAAAACTTAATGCCATTATCTTCAGGTGGATTATGGCTGGCTGTAATCATGATGCCGCCCGTTGCCCCAACGGCCTGGGTCAAATAGGCTACCGCTGGCGTAGAACACAAGCCTAGATACCAAACGTCTAACCCCGCCGCGGTTAACCCCCTGGAAAAGGCTTCAGCCAGCATGCCGCTGGAGTTGCGCGAATCATGTCCTAAAATAACCGGGCTGCCCTGTGCACCGTGGGCCTGCCAGACGCAACCCGTCCAGTAGCCAATTTGATGGGCGAGCGGTGCATTTAAAAAATCGCCGACACGCCCTCGAATACCATCTGTACCAAAGATTGATTTGGGTAGCCAATCTGACGGTTGGCGCATCAGTGCATGCTGGGTGTATGCAGCGATCGCAGGCAATAGGGGAATATTAAATGGGGAACGAAGTGAGATAGTCATAGTTTTCTAAAATGGGTAGGGTAAATTGTGGAATTAAAGTCAGATTTAGGCATTAATAAGCGTTTCTAAATTTTGATTTTTACTCAAACTTAAATTCTAAAAAACCTCAAAAAACGAGTTAAAAATAAATTTGAGTGAATTAGAATGGCAAAATTTAGTGTACTCAATAACGCCAAAAATGAGTAATTTTTAAGACTAAAGTTAACTTGAAATTTAATTAAATAAAACTACTAAATTAAATTTCAAAAAGTCTTATTTGGCATCAGAGTTCCCAGTCGAGGGCGATCGATCGGAGTAATTTATGACTTAAACACAAATGCAGAGCTAGTGGCATTCTTCAGGGTTGTCAAGTTAATACCTTGCACAATCGCAATCAAATCGTCCCCCTGTGAGATCGTCACTCCGTTGGGCAAACTACCCGATGTATTCCCTAGGGTGTAGTTAGCCAAGCTGCCTTGTAGCTGAATGCGATCGCCCTGATTGATCCTAAAATCAGTGATCAAGGCATAGCCATTGGCCTTATCACCGGTGTAAAAAGCACCAGTTTCATCCCCCAATACAAAGAGATCGGCACTACCGCCCCCAGT
>DATNOW010000882.1:0-4715 GCA_036703515.1 Chroococcidiopsis sp. | reverse complement strand
CACACTGCTACCGTCCAAACCCTAGGAAGCAATCTGGTCTCTAGACCGAGCGATCGCCGACTAGACCGACAAAATTGAGGAACAACACGCGGGCGCGATGGGTTAACCCCGTCAGGTGCCTAGCGACCGCTTGGGTCATATCTGCACAAGCCGTTACCCCCAGCACCGTTTCTAAATCGGCGCAATAGTCTGGCACGCTCAGCCAGGCCGCCAGCGTGTTGTCATCCACTTCGCTGTGAAACTGAAGCCCAAAGGCCGACCCGCCAACAGCATAGGCCTGCACAGGGCAGTGGGGCGATGCCGCCAGCACAGTTGCCCTCTGGGGCATCGCCTGCACCTCCTGCCCATGCCACTGCACCGCATGAAACTGGGCCGGCATCCCCCGCATCAGTGGATGAGCCTGGCCCGCTGCGGTGAGCGTCACGGGGAGCACACCCACCTCCGGTGACTTCATCCAGCCCACTGTGCCCCCTAGGGCATCGGCCAGCAGTTGCGCGCCCAGGCAGGTACCCAGGTAGGGTTTGCCCAGGGCGATCGCCTGACGAATAAACGCTTTTTCCTCGATCAGCCAGGGATGTTGCGCTTCATCGCCCACATTCATCGCCCCACCCATCACCAGCAGCGCATCGTAGTCAGCAATCTCAGGAAACGATTCACCCTGAGACAAATCCACGCTGTCGAAGGCGATCGCCGCTTCTCGACAAAACGCTTCAAAAATCCCCGCGCCTTCAATCACCGCATGTTTCAGCACCAAAAATTTCATCGCTCAACGATATTCCCCTAGTGCCACTACATTTATCTTTGCCACGCTTAGCGATCGTGGATTTGTTTAGGTGTAATTCCTAGATCAGGACGCACAGCGGTGCGCCCCTACCTAGACCTCGGCTGATCTTAGATCAGGACGCACAGCGGTGCGCCCCTGCCTAGCCTTGACTGATAGGAATTATTTAAGCCACGCACCTTACTGTGCCTGAATATTCCTCGCTGCACCGGCCGCCGGTTTTGCCGCTCTCCAGCCCGTAATGCTTTGGAAATAAAGCCCTCCCACAGTGCCCAGGAACAGCAAATAGGCGATCGCCTGCGCTAAGTAGAGCGTTTGGGTATAGCCAAACAGGGCCTTCAGCAAAATCCCAGGAAACTGCGTATCGGGCAACACCACGCTGGCATCCCACAGCAGCGGGCCGAGGATGCAAGACCCCGATGGCAGACAGAAATCGGCCAATTGGGGATCAATCTGTGCCCACAGCCGCAGGGCCAGATCAAAGTGGCGCAGTGCCGACACGACCAGCCCAGAAACAATTAGCAGCAGCAACACCCCCATCACCTGGAAAAAGCGGCGCAGGTTGATTTTGATCCCCAGCTGAAACAACAAAAATCCGATCACAACTGCGCCCGACAGCCCAGCGACGGCTCCCAAAAGCGGCATCCAGCCCTGCTGAAACTGGGCGGCGATGAATACCACCGTCTCAAAACCCTCACGCAAAACGGCGATCGCAATCAAGCTAAACACGGCCCAACCCGGGCGATCGCCATCCGTTAGCGCCGTATTGATCGCCCCCTCTACCTCAGCTTTGAGCGATTTAGCTTGGCGCGTCATCCACACCAGCATCCAGCTCAGCAGGGCGATCGCCACCACCCCAAAGCCACCTTCCAGCCCTTGCTTGATCACGGGCGCATAGCTCTGGTGGGTGCCATCTAGGGCCGACAGCAGGCTGATAAACCCAGCCCCAACAATCGTGCTAGCCACAAGACCAGCCCCAATCCCCCCATAAACCCAGGTATTAAGCTGAGTTTGCCCCGCCTTTTTGAGATAGGCCAAAACGATCCCCACCACCAGGGCAGCTTCAACTCCCTCGCGCAGGGTAATCACAAACGTCGGTAGTGCAGCAGTTAAATTCATGGTTGAGCGCTCCCGCCCACAGGGCCAACACAAAGCTGTCCATAAAACGGCAAGGCCGTTGACCAGTCAGGGCGATCGCCCTTCTTCCAGTCGAGATAGGCCAAGTGCAGCACGCTGACCGCACAACATCCCAGGTTAGCGCCTACATCAAGCAGATGATAAGGTCTGGGCCAGCCCGCCAGGAGTTCTTGCCAACGCTCGCCGGTTAACACGGCATCGGGCGCTAGCGCCGACCATCTGCCGTCAACCTGCGAATAAATGGCCGTGTAGAGTTCACCACGCTGGGCGGGCATCTGCACAGCAATATCTCCGATGTCTGTAGGCGCATCAGATAGTACGTCAGATGGCGCAGTAGATGAGTTAGTAAACGGGGTAAGCAGCCGACGCGATCGCTCCCCATAGGCATAGGCCGCCAGGGACGAAATCCCAAACAGGGGAAGATTAAACTGCTGGGCTAGGGTGCGGGCCGTGACAACGCCAATGCGCGTGCCCGTGAAACTACCCGGCCCGGTAGCGATCGCCAAAAACGCCAACTCTGCAAACGTCTGGGGCTGCAGAAACTCTTGGAGATAGGCATGAAGATGAGTCGATAAAGCACGTCCCAGATCCCAAACCTGGCTGCGTGCATCTCCGGCAAAATTATCAATCGCGAGCCCTAAATCGGGACTGCTGGTGTGGAGTGCCAAGGCATAGGTCATCTAGGCGCACCCCAAAAATTGCTCATGTCCATAGGGCTGATGTCCACAGTATCTCGACGGTATCTCAACGTCATCTCGACGGTTGCTGTAAAAAAGTGCTGTAAATAAAGACTCCGTCTCTAGCCTAGACGATGGCCACAGCTTGCACAAAAGCGATCGCCACTCTTAACGGCCACACCACACTGGCTACAAAATCGCGGACTGCTAGATGGCGGTGCAGCACTTGTTGCGGCACTGGTCTCGGCACTTGTCCCAGTGCTTGCGGTGCTATTCGCGGAGGTACTGGCGGCGGCACTGGCAGTAGGATTTGCAGCGGCACTTGCTGAACCCATTGCGTCAGCACGCATCACCATATTCCCCATTCTCATTTCCATCGGCTGCATGCTCATTTGCATGGTTCCCATCGACATTACGCCCCGATTGTCCATCGGCTGCATCGGTGCCATCGGTTGCATCGGTGTCATAGGGGACATCGGCTGCATGGGCGTCATGGGAGGCATAGGCGTCATAGGAGGCATCGAGGACGCAACCGACTCAACCCACACCATCGGCATAGGCTGAGCCTGGCTCAAATCCACCGCCCCCAGAGCCGTAGTCATGCTCTGCCCCTCAATGTAAAGGAAGCGATCGCCCTGCGCCGTAATCAACCTCACCACAACGCGCTGCCCGCTGCGAAACGCCTGCGGTGGCTCTAACCAGCGTCCCGTAGTCACGCTGCAAGATGACTGCTGTTGCTGGCCAGGACTGCTCATGGCTAATGTAATCACGGTTTGCGCTGTCCCCTGATCGACGCCAGGGTTTTCCCCAGGGTTGCCCGAGAAGGATTGACCAGTAGGGGATTGATCAATCAAGAGGCTTTGCCCCATACCCAGATCGCATCGGTAGGTCATATTGGCCTCGCACACAAATCTCTTAATCCCATTCTCCTAGTTCTGAAGGCAGACAACCCTTAAAATTCTGCAAGCGACCCTGCGCTGACCCTATGAGGCAACTGAGCATGACCGACCAAGACACCCTGTTTACCAAAATCATCAAGCGCGAAATCCCGGCCGATATCGTTTACGAAGACGATATGGCGATCGCCTTCCGCGACATTCACCCCCAAGCCCCAGTTCACATTTTGGTGGTGCCCAAGCAGCCCCTCGCCAAGCTGGCGGATGCCGTACCAGAAGATCATCGCATTTTGGGACATTTGTTAATGACTGTTAAGCGAGTAGCCGATCAAGAAGGCTTAACAAACGGTTACAGAGTTGTGATCAACACCGGAGCCGATGGCGGGCAAACGGTCTACCACCTGCATTTGCACCTCTTGGGCGGCCGCTCAATGCACTGGCCGCCAGGCTGATCGGGACACCCATCTTGCGCGATCTAGGGCTGCGCAAAACAGCCCTGATCCAAGAACAAAAAACCGCCAAGGCTGGCTTTGTGAGCCAGCCTTAGCTATTTGACGGAAAACCTAGACTTGGGTTTGCCCTAAACAGGCGGCTTAGAACAACGTTACAAATTCTAAGGAGAGCCCCACAATCCCTAAAAGCCTTCCCCAAAGCGTTTGAGGCGATCGCCCCCGCCAAACCGCGCCGAGATTATGTACAAATAAGAAAGAAAATCATCATTTGCTTTACAAACCGCAATAAAAGCCTTACTTTAGTTAGTGAAGGGTAGTGAAAACACCCCTTTACATCTATCTAGACTGCTGAAAAGGATTCATAACCATGACGACTGTACTCCAGCGCACCGAGCGTGCAACGCTGTGGGAACGGTTCTGCCAGTGGGTGACCAGCACCGACAACCGCCTGTATGTAGGCTGGTTCGGCGTACTGATGATCCCTACTCTGCTAACCGCCACCATCTGCTTCATCATCGCCTTCGTCGCCGCACCTCCGGTTGACATCGACGGTATCCGCGAGCCTGTTGCAGGCTCCTTGCTGTACGGCAACAACATCATCTCTGGTGCAGTTGTTCCCTCCAGCAACGCCATTGGTCTTCACTTCTACCCCATCTGGGAAGCAGCTTCCCTCGATGAGTGGTTGTACAACGGTGGTCCTTACCAATTGGTAGTGTTCCACTTCCTGATCGGCGTGTTCTGCTACATGGGTCGTGAGTGGGAATTGTCCTAC
>DATNOW010000881.1:0-3036 GCA_036703515.1 Chroococcidiopsis sp. | reverse complement strand
TGACCGGGCTGTGGAAAGCGCGGGGTGCAAGCAAGGAAGTGCAGCTGCTGGCCTGGGATGGAGCGCTATGGGAGTCGCTAGAGACCCCAGAAAGTAAGCCCTTTTGGCTAGGGTTGCGATCGCGCTATCAGCCTGAATTTTCCTCCGATCCCCAGCCGATTGCAGGCTACCCCTATGTGGCGTCGGTCAACTCGGCGGCCGCCAGCCTGACGATGCTAGCCCAATATCTCGAAGCCCCCACCCAACTGGAGTGGGTGCAGCGCCAACTGCGGGGGCAGCAGGCCAAAAACCTTACCGACACCGCCGAAAAGCTGGGCATTCAGCTCAAGCGCCTGGTCATTGGCGAATGGAGCGACCTGCGCCACCTCAACCTGCCGGCCCTGCTGCACTGGAATGCCGAACGCTGGGTGGTGGTCTATGGGGTCAGGGGCGATCGCCTGATTATTGCCGATCCCTTTAGCAGCAACCAGTCCTGCGAGAGCATCCCCAAAGCCGTGGTGCTGGAGGCCTGGGATGGTCAACTGTGGCTAGCCGAGGCCATCCAAAAGCAAAACGAATTTAACCTCAAGTGGTTTTTGCCCGCCGTCTGGCGCTATCGCCAGCTGCTGTGGGAAGTATTGGTAGCCTCCTTCACGCTGCAACTGCTGGGCTTGGGCGCGCCGATTTTCACCCAGGTCGTGATCGACAAGGTGATGGTGCAAGAGAGCATCTCGACCCTCGACGTTATGGGCGTGGCCATCCTCAGCGTGGCGGTGTTTGAGTCGGTGCTGGGCATCCTGCGGATGTTTATCTTTACCCACACCACCAACCGGCTCGATTTAGCCCTGTCGGCCCAGGTGTTTCGGCACCTGCTGCGGCTGCCGCTGTCTTATTTTGAAGCGCGGCGGGTCGGTGATACCGTCGCCCGCGTCCAAGAACTGGAAGAAATCCGCCAGTTTCTCACCAGCACTGCCCTGACGGTGATCCTCGACAGCATTTTTGCGGTGATCTACCTAGCGGTGATGTTTTACTACAGCATCAAGCTGACCTGGGTAGCCCTGGCGGTGCTGCCTCTGTTTGCCCTGTTGACCCTGGTTAGCACGCCGATTTTGCGCAACTGGCTCAACGAAACCTTTAACCGCAGTGCCGACAGCCAATCGTTTTTGGTGGAAACGATTACGGGCATCCACTCGGTCAAAGCCCACGCCGCTGAAAAAGCCTCACGCGATCGCTGGGAAGGGCTCTACGCCCGCTTTATCCGCACGGGCTTTAAGGCCACCACCACCGCCAACATCAGCAACCACATTGGTGACTTTCTGACCAACCTTTCGGCCCTGCTGATCCTGTGGTTTGGGGCCCGGCTAGTGATCGATCGCGACTTCACCATCGGTCAACTGGTCGCCTTTCAAATGCTGTCTGGGCGCGTCACGGGGCCGCTGCTGCGGCTTGTGCAGCTTTGGCAAAACCTGCAAGAGGTGCTGCTGGCCGTCGATCGGATTGGGGATATCCTCAACGTTGCCCCCGAAGCCGAACCCGGCACCGGCTTAATGTTGCCCACCTTGCGCGGGCAGGTCAGCTTCGATCAGGTCTTTTTCCGCTATCAGCAAGACCAAGAGCCAATCTTGCGCGGCATTTCCTTTGACGTGCAGCCGGGGATGTTTGTGGGCATCGTCGGGCGCAGCGGCTCCGGCAAAAGCACCCTTTCCAAGCTGATTCAGCGCCTCTATCAAGCCGAAGGCGGGCGCATTTCCGTCGATGGCTTTGACATCAAAAGCGCCGATTTAGCCTCCCTCCGTCCCCAAATTGCTGTCGTCTTACAAGAAGACTTTTTGTTTAACGGCTCCGTCCTCGAAAACATCACCCTTGGCAACCTCGAAGTCACCGCCGAGCAAGTGGTAGAAGCCGCCCGCCTAGCCGTAGCCCACGACTTTATCTGCGACCTACCCCAAGGCTATGAAACCAACGTGGGTGAGCGGGGCACCTCGCTATCGGGTGGGCAGCGCCAGCGCATCACCCTAGCGCGACTGTTTCTGTCGGATGCGCCGATTTTGATTTTGGATGAAGCCACCAGCCACCTCGACGCCGAAACCGAACAGCAAGTGCTGGAAAACCTCCAGCGCGTCACTGGCGATCGCACCGTCTTTTTGATTGCCCACCGTTTTGCCCCACTCAAGCGTGCCGACCTGATTTTGACCATGGAAAAAGGCGTAATCGTCGAGCGCGGCACCCACGAATCGCTGCTCAAGAGCAAAGGGCTGTATTGGTCGCTCTACCAGCGCCAGCAGCTCTCGGTTTAGGGTAAGCCACCGCAAGTTCAAAGGTAGGGGCGCAGAGGCGCACAACGGTGCGCCCTCACTCCAGGTATCCTGGTGCGGGCGGGAATCCATCTGCGCGATCGCCAAAAAAAAGGCGTCCTTTAGGAACGCCTCATACTGTTGGATTCATATTGACTGTTGACTGTTGATTAGAGACGGGTCACTCGTGACCCGTGACTAACCCAAACTAACCTTGACCACTTTGTTTTTCTCAGCTTCGACCTTGGGCAGCACCAGACTCAGGATGCCGTTTTGATAGTCGGCCTGCACCTTGTCGTTTTGAATGCGTGCTGGCAGCGGCACCACTCGGCGGAATGCCCCATAGCGAAACTCTGTGCGGCGTTTTTGGGCGGCTTCGGGCTCTACCGTAGCTTGGCGATCGCCTGTCACCGTCACCGACTCAGCCGTTACCTGAATGTCTAATTCAGCGGCATTGACGCCAGGCAATTCAAAATTGAGATGGATTGCCGTCGGCGTTTCATAGATCTCAGCAGCCGGTACAAAAACGCGTTCTGCCGTCGCGGTTGCTTTTGCCTTTGGGGTTGCCGTTGCGGCGGGAGCGGCGGCGGGAGTTGCATCGCTCACGACAGCGCCAGACTCTGACACCAACGAATCAAACAATTGGCTCATTTCACGCTGAAGAGTGTCGATTTCGCGAAACGGTGCCCAATGAACCAATACCATGATGCTTGCCTCCAATAATGCTGAACGAAATGTGCTGAAGAAGTGCGCTGAACGAAAT
>DATNOW010000880.1:0-6961 GCA_036703515.1 Chroococcidiopsis sp. | reverse complement strand
CAATTGCCGTCAGTGGCGATCGCCCCACCGATTTACCCAGCAACCAGGTCGCCCTCAAGGGCTCCTACGAAGGTGGCCGCGTGATCTACGGCTTAGAGTCATATTACATTCCCGAAGATGAACGCATCGATATCAACAGCCGCATCAGCAGCCTGCAATCTGGCACAAACCGCCCCGATATCGTCGTCGAAACCAAAGTTAATGACCAGGGCAATGCTACACCTCTCCAGTTTTGGCTAGGCGATCGCCCTTACAAGTTCTGACCTGAAGGGCTAAGGCTCTAAGCCATGACTGCCGTGCGATAGATAAAGGCTGCATTGGTGCCGCCATTTTGACCAACCGCAATCTGGATATTGAGGTGGGCCATGCTCTCAAGATAGCGGGCGGTAAATAGCGGGCCTGTATCGATTGGGGCGTAGCCCAGATCGCGGGCCAGGGCAATTACCGTTTGTTTGGCAGCCTCATGATCTCCGGCAATAAAGGCGGTGATCGCCGGCCCGTTGCCCATGGAGGCAGCCATCACATCCGCAAAAATCGTGTTAAATGCCTTGACCAAATGAGCACCGGGCAGCAGGCGGCTGATTGTTTCAGCACCCGAGTTTTCTTGTCCGAGCAGCAGCGGTGACCAGTCAGCATTGAGCGGATTGGTGCTGTCGATCACAATCTTGCCCGCGGTGACTTCGGCCAGTTCGGGTAAAACATCCATGCAGGCGCTAAAGGGAAGGGCGATCGCCACAAGATCGGCGGCGGCAGCAGCGTCCTTCAATGTTGTCGCGCGATAGGGTAGGGCTTGACTGCCCACAGAACGCAAACCGACCACAACTTCATGCCCAGCCTGACTAAACAGAGAAGCAAACTTCTGCCCGACATTCCCAAAACCCAACACAGCAATTTTCATAGGTCGTAATCAAGATAGGTCGTATCCAAAACGATTGGTGGAGCTTGACAAGCTGTGTAGCTGCACTGCAACCAAGCGGCACCTGAACTGCACCTGAACTGCACCTGAACTATAGCCACCCTAGTATCTGATGTAAACTAGGTACCTAGAGGTAACTAGGACAATGAATCATCTCGATGTAGAGCTTCAGCCCAATGTGTATGCGGCTATTTGCCCCTCGCGTGAGGTGTTGGCATTAATTGGTGAGAAGTGGGTGGCCTTGGTGATCGGCGCTCTCGATGGCCGGGTGATGCGCTTTGGGGAACTCAAACGAGTCTGCCAAGGCATTTCTCAAAAAATGCTGACCCAGACGGTTCGCAAGCTAGAGCGCGATGGGCTAGTAACACGGACGCTCTATGCCGACACGCTGCCCATCAAGGCGGAATATCAGCTAACGCCCCTCGGGCAAAGCCTGCTGCCGGTAGTGCACGCGGCGAAGCGGTGGGCCGAAGCCAATTTGCATCAGATTGAAGCAAGTCGGACGCTCTACGACACGCGCAATCCCTAGTGCGCGCTCTTCCAGGACATTGCACCTTCCCATCAATCTGCACTCCTTAGGCAGGGGCGATCGCTAAAATAGGGCAACGATAGGGTGATCGTTAATCCACTCGTTCATCCACCCGCTAATTCACCAAGGAGTCGTGTTGGCAGAGCCTCTTAAAAATCAGTTTGGTGCCGATATTCCGGCCAAAATCGCCGAGATGATTGCGGCCGTATCTCCCCAATTTGCGGCCGAGGCCTTCATCGCTGAAGCGCTAGAAGGGTACCACAGCCTCGACCTGATGCCGCGCGGCTGGAAAATTGCCGAAGCTCTTTATCATCACTTACCGAAACCCTACGAACAAGCGGCCGAAATCTTGATCGACTCCCTCGGGCCCACCCTCGACCACACTCCGGCCGCGGGCATGTCCGCCTTCTTGTATATGCCCCACGTTTTTTTCGTCGCCAAGTATGGGATTGAACACTTCGAGCCGTCGATGCGCGCCCAGTATGAGTTAACCCAGCGATTTACCGCAGAGTTTAGTATCCGTCCCTTCCTGCAACGCTACCCCGACTTGACCTTAGCCCGCCTCGAAACCTGGGCCCATGCCCCCAGCGCCCACGTCCGCCGTTTAGTCTCCGAAGGCACCCGCCCACGACTGCCCTGGGCCCCCCGGCTGCGCCAGTTCCAAGATAATCCGCACCCAGTATTAGCCCTACTCGAACGGCTCAAAGACGATCCCGAACTCTATGTCCGCCGTTCGGTCGCCAACAATCTCAACGACATCGGCAAAGATCATCCGGCGCTGCTGGTCGAAACCGCCCAACGCTGGCTCGTTAACGCATCACCCGAACGACAGTGGTTGATTCGTCATGCCCTGCGCTCGGCCATAAAGCGGGCGGAACCGGGGGCGATCGCCGTAATGGGGTTTGGCGAAACAGCCAACGTCACCATTGCCGCTGTCGATATTGCACCCTCCCAGCCCCAGATCGGTAGCGCCGTCACCATCGCCTTTGCGCTCACAAATAGCGCCGCCCAGCCGCAGCAGGTGCTCGTCGATTTACGCATCCATTTCGTCAAGGCCAATGGCAAGACTAGCCCCAAGGTATTCAAGCTAAAAACCGTCACCCTCGCTCCCCACGAGACAATTCAACTCAAGAAAACGATTTCTTTAGCAGAAATGACCACGCGCAAACACTACATTGGCACCCATTCGGTGGATGTTTTACTCAACGGACGGACGGTACCGTTAGGAAAGTTTATCTTGCAAAATTAGCAGTCCAAAACTGGCAGTGCAAAACTAGCGCCAAGCCAGTGAAACGCTTGTGCAGCCCCCTAACCGTCCGCTTCTTTCCCCCGTCACTCCTATGGCTTTTGAATTTGATCACCTGTTTATCTGCGTTGACGTTAATGGCATGGAAGGCGATCGCCTCGTCGCCCTAGGACTCACAGAAGGCAGCGCCAATACCCACCCGGGGCAAGGCACCGCCAACCGCCGCTTCTTCTTCCACAACGCCATGATCGAACTGCTGTGGGTACATAACCCCGCCGAAGCCCAGTCAGCACCCATCCGCCGCACCCACCTATGGGAACGCTGGCAGCAGCGCCAAGCGCCAACCGTCTCCCCCTTTGGCATTTGCCTGCGCCCGTCTCCTAATGCAGTTCAGGATGCAGTACCCGCCGTTGCCTTTGACCATTGGGACTACCACCCGCCTTACTTACCCGCCCACATCAGCATCGCCATCGGCACCAACAGCGACCTGCTGAGCGAACCCATGCTGTTTCACATTCCCTTTGGCCAACGCCCCGACCAAGCCCCACCGGCAAAAGCCCAGCCGCTCATCCATCCCCTTGGCCTACGCGAAATCAGCCGCGTCGAGATCATCCACCCAGCCGCCCAGCTATCGCCCGAATTTCAAGCCGCCTTAGCCACCCATACAATCCGGCATCGGGTTGGCCCAGCCCACTACCTAGAGCTAGGCTTTGACGGTGAAATCAGCGGGCAACAGGTCGATCTCCGTCCCCATTTGCCGCTAGTGATGAGCTGGTAATTTGATAAGTTGGTAATCTGTTGATAATCTACCGAGAGAACACACAGAAACGGTCTTAGCCTCGAAGCTGGTGACAAGACTCGTAGCTTGCTTCTCGCAGAGTACTTACGCCGGGTCGCTAAAAGTCAGCCATTAATCCTTTAGTTACAAGGATTTCAGGTTAATTCACTGCTTTTTACACCCAAATTACACCCAAGCAGTTGTAAATCGTAAATCTGGAGCATGACGAGAGCTGCCTATGAAGAAATCATCGATTCTTTGTTCCACCCTAAAATCATTGGCTAGAATCTGACTAGCACTAGTCAGGTCTATCGATGCCTCCCTCTTCACCTCCCAACCCATCTCCTCTCGATCGTTATCCCAACTGGAAGCTAGAAGAAGCCAAGGCGCGCTTTAGCGAAGTCGTTCGGTTAGCCAGAGAACAAGCCCCCCAGCGCATTACTGTGCGGGGAGAAGATGCTGTTGTGATTATCTCGGCTCAAGAATTTGCTAAACTGCTGCCGCTGATCGAACAACCGAGCCTGCATGGGTTGCTGTCTAATTCTCCGCTGAGCCGCTTGAGCTTTGAGCAATCTAGCGTTCACGCTGCTGTTCGAGAGGTTGAGCTATAGCTGATGGTTGAGGGAATGGAAGGTTGGCTGCTAGACACAAATATCATCTCCGAGCTGCGTAAATCTAACTGTCACCCTGCAGTCAAACAGTGGGCAGACCGTCAGCCGCCCCAGTCGTTTTATCTGAGCACCGTTACATTGGCAGAGATTCGGTTTGGAATTGAGCGATCGCCGGATGAAGCGTTTCGGCAAGAATTGACGCAATGGCTGGATACTACTCTGCGCCCCTGGTTTAGCGATCGCATTTTAGCGGTTGACGAAGACGTGATTTTAATCTGGCGGCAGATGGTCGAAAAGGGGCGCAAACAGGGCTATACCTTTGGTCAGCCTGATCTGTTTATCGCAGCGATCGCCGCTTTGCACAATCTCTGTGTGGTCACGCGCAACGTCGTAGATTTTGAAAAATCAGGGGTCGCTGTGTTCAACCCATTTGCGTAGCCTCTCACGGCCCCAAAACGGTTTACTGCCTACAGCAGCACCAACCACCGAAAAACCTCTGGGCTAGGGCAAACCTGCCTAGGCTATCGTCCTCACCACCAAACTACCCATCGCTACCGGCGGTCTCAGCGCGCTGCCTAATTTACCAGCCGATTTACAGACCAACGTAAACACCACCAAATGTCCAACTAAAAAGCTGGTGACAAGACTCGAACTTGCGACCGGCTGATTACAAATCAGCTGCTCTACCAACTGAGCTACACCAGCAGTATCTCCAATATATCATTTTGGTGCATCACAGCCGCCTTTGAGAAGGGGGATAAGTCAAAATTAAATCGTAGTCGTAATGAGTATGATTTAATAGAGACAGCGGGCTTGCGATCGCTGCGGATATCGGCTGCGGATATCCGCGGGTGGTCATGTCGATGGTCGTGCTGATAGTTATGCTGGCAGTCATAATAGCGCAGGGTAAAGGGTTACTGGAGAGTACATGGAAACCGTGATCGTCGGGTTTGTGGCCAGTTTGATTGCAGGCTTGGGGACGGGTGTAGGAGCGCTGCCGGTGCTGTTTGCAGTGCATATTTCGGCGCGGGTGCAGGCGATTTTGCTGGGGGTTGGCGGCGGCGTGATGCTGGCGGCGACCTCGTTTTCGCTGATTATTCCAGGGACAGATGGGGCGATCGCCCAAGGTGCGTCAAAGGCGGTGGCAGCGCTGATCATGGTGGGGGGCATTGGTCTGGGTGGATTGCTGCTGTGGTTTGCCCACAATCACTTTCCCCACGAGCATTTTTTTAAGGGGAAGGAGGGGCCGACGCTGCGCAATTTTCAGCGGATCTGGCTGTTTGTGATGGCGATCGCCCTACACAATTTCCCGGAGGGTTTGGCGGTGGGGGTTGGCTTTGGGGCAGGGAATTCGGTGGATGGTGTGGCGCTAGCGCTGGGGATTGGCCTACAAAATATTCCAGAGGGGCTGGTGGTGGCGATCGCCCTGCGAGAGTTGCGCTATCCGGTGGCCTATGCGGTCGGGGTGTCTACACTGACGGGGCTAATTGAACCGGTGGGTGGTGCGCTGGGGGCGGGCATTGTCAGCTTGGCGCAGCCGCTGCTGCCGTGGAGTATGGCGTTTGCGGCAGGGGCGATGCTGTTTGTGATTATCGACGAAATTATTCCAGAGGTGGCCCACAAGGGTCTGGGGCAAGAGGGCACGCTGGGAGCAATGCTGGGCTTTGCGCTGATGATGTTTCTAGATATTTCGCTGGGATGAGGTGATGCGGAGCCAAAACCTAAATTGCAAGAAGCGCTCATCTTCTATCCCTATCCTTAATGTCATCCTTGTATTAACGACGCTATTTTTTGCTGGCGAAAGTTAATAGCAAAAGTGATTGTAAGGATGTTTTATTTTGAGTATTTTGAGATATTTGAGATAATCGTTAGTGATTTGCATTTGTAGATCGCTTTTCTAATCTCATCACTAACATTCATGCTGGCATCGCTCTTAATGGTTCTCACTGCTGTAGGTGGAGTCTATTGGCTTGTATTTCACCCACTCCAAAAAATTAGGCAACTAAAAAAATGTGCTGTTTTAGAAGTGGATGGGGCGGATACTCGCTATTTAGACTTGCCTTTGGGTAAGTTTGGCATATTTTACGAAGTTAACGAAAATCGACGGGTTCGGGTTGTTTTTCCGAAGCTCACCCAAGCGGGGGATGTGCAATATATTTACTCTTGGCACGACCTTTCATCTATTCATATGCCAAGGCTAGAAAAAGTTAATGCTCAAAGTAAGCCAACGCTCAGGGCAGCCCACGAGTTAGCATCGCTGATTAAAGAACATCTTCAACTGGAGCCAGAAATTTTGCATTTAAGGGAGCAGCAGCAAAAAATTGGCAACCTCCTTGATTTGGTATCCACGTCAGATTTTTATGCTAGTCAACAAGATATTTACGAACGGGCTCTGTTGCAGGTTGAAAACTTATTGAGTAAAGCGGAAGCTTTACAGGCGATGTATGTTCGCTTTATTCGAGAAGCCTTAATTGGGAATACCGTTGTCGGGTATAACCCAGACCTACTACCTGATAGCCATATTGCCATGGATAGTCAATACAAACTGCTGAGGGCAGAATACTCTAGGGTAAAGGAAACTGCTACAGCTTACGCCGAGTTGTTGCAGACTCGGCAGGTCTAATGGAGAGATACATCCAAGTACTATCAGTCAGCAATTTTCTTCTTGTCTGCTATTTCCTGAACAACCATGAGAAATTGACGCAACAAAATTGAATCACCAGCTATTGGCTGCGTTAGGTTTTTTAGATCTGCTCGTCGCCATACCGCTGCGATTTGCCGGGTCAGAGGAATATCTTGCAGCTTACGATATACAACACCTTGGCGGTCAAGCATTTGAATACTGTCTGGCAAAATCGAAACTCCTGCACCTGCTGCCACT
>DATNOW010000879.1:0-2770 GCA_036703515.1 Chroococcidiopsis sp. | reverse complement strand
AACGCCATGCTCAACACCTTTTTTGGCATTTTGGCCGGTGAAGCCCCCGAAGTAGCCGATCGCTTTGTCAAAGATCGAGCAGGCTGGCTGACTTTTAACCGGATGGCGCTCAAGGCCGCCTGGAAAAACCCGGCCCTGCTGCTGTGGATTTGGGAACTGGCCGGAGCCAAGGATCTGGGGCGCTGGCTGGGCAGCTACCTCAACTTCACCCTGATGGCCCTAATTAGCTGGCTATTTCAGGGGTTACCCAGTTTTGCCCGCGCCGTCCAGCCGTGGCTAGAGCCGCGCTACCCCGCCCTGTGGTTTTGGCTGCTGGCCCAAAGCTATGCCCTCACCTACGGGGTGGGCGCGCCGCCAACCAATCCGCCCAATCGCTCCAACCGTCGCCCCTCGACAGAAAGTCGCCCCATGGCCGTCGCGGGCACGCCGCAGGGCAAGTCTTAAGGGCAGTATTAGGCAGCAGTATTAGGCAGCAAAATGCCCTGCACCCTGCACGGCATACAGCGCCAACCCCGTCGCCAGCAAAAACAGCAGCCCCATCAGCCCCGCGAGGGGCTTGTGGTCTAGCCCCGTCACCCAGGACGGGGCTTTGTTGGTATAGGTCAGGGTTTGCAGCGTATCGAGGCTGGCGATCGCCCAGATCCAGCCCGCGTGTAGCCCAATCGCCAGACCCAACTGGTCTTGGTTGACCCATCGCGCCAGCACCAGCACCATGCCCATCAGCCACAGCCCTGGCAGTTGGGGAATATTGTCTTTGCCTTCCCAGACGAGGTGCAGCACAGCAAAAATCAAGCTGGCGATCGCCCCTGCCCCAAGCCAGCCATAGTCAGACTGTAGCTCGGTCTGCAAAAAGCCGCGAAACACCACTTCTTCGGTCACACTCACCCACAGCCCAATCAGGGCCGTAGGCAGCAGCACCGTCAGGCCATAGCGGGGCACCGTCGGCGGCGACCAGCGCACCCAGCCGAGCCCGACCTCGATCGCAAACATCAGGGCTAACCCGACGGCCCCCGCTAGCCAGCCGATGCTAATAGGAGGCAGGAGAGCCAGCTGCACAGGAAAACCATAGTCGGCGATCGCCACCCCCCGCAGGGCCGTCACGCCCCACATTAGTAGCGGCACCAAAACGTAAAGCGAGGCCAGCAGCGGCAGCTTTTGGGTAGGGCTAATGGGCTGGGGCGGCCGCCACTTGAGGGCGATCGCCAAGGGCACCGCGATGGGCAGCCACAGCCCGATCCAGACCAAAAAAAACGCCCCTACTCGAAACAGAGCAGGAGCATTAATCAAACCAAGCAACAGATCAGTCAGCAAAGGTGGTTCAGTCCATTACTTACATCTACTTCTATATCTACTTCAAAAGATGACCCCTAGGATAACCCTATTCGTCCTCTTCAGCGTCTTCATCATCCTCAAATTCGTCGACTTCGCCATTGCTAGAGCCGACATCGAGCTGAATCAGATGAATATGCTTGTAGCCTAACTTGATCTCAAACTCATCACCGGGCTTTAAGCCCATCTTTTCGGTGTAGGTTGCACCGATCACAATCTGGCCATTTTTATGAACGCTGACACGATAAGTCGGCTCTCGTCCCCGCCCATCTTTTGGACTTTCTGTGCTCAGGGTTGTCCCTTTTGCTGCCAGCAAAGCTTCAAAAAATTCAGCTAAATTGACGCGAGTTTTCTTATTTTTGCCGACAGTGTAGTATCCGCAAAGCCGTGCCTTTTCCCGTCGAGGTAAGTGCGAAAGCTCTTTTACTTTTTGAAGCAGAGCTTTTCCTATTAGCGGGGCAGTTGGAACTTCGGTCATTGCTACCAAGATTTCCTTCTAATCTCAAGAGTTAAGTAAGGGTAAACTGAGAGACTCTTACGATATAAAAATCATAGCTTGAAAACCCACTATTCCACAACTACTTAATCAATGGATAATTGTGCCCGATCAGGCGGGTCTGGATTTGTATTTTTAGGCGCTTTTAGCTGATAAAAGTTGATCGTCTCGATCGGCAATTCAAAGCCCCACAATGCCGCCATTTCGCCCAGAAGCGGCGCAGCAAACCGCAACATCCCCTGTAACAACGGCTCGGGTTTAGTCTCAAAAAATAAATAGAACGGCCTATTCTAGATTTGGCTGCAATGGATTGGATCGCACCCTAGAGCCCAGCCGTTAAATGCCACAAAATCCTTTTGTTACAAGGATTTCAGTAAACAATAGGCTATTTTTTAGACCGCAAATACCGATGTTTTGGCTAAAATTCACCCCGCAGTGGCGATCGCCCGGGTATAAGATCTTGTCCCTTAATATCGCTTTATTTTGTCTGTTGGCAATCTTAGAAATTCTGAATTAATTTGAGCTATTAGCGATCCCTGAAATGGGGATAAAACCGTCATCGGGTTGTAGATCCTGACCTGCTCACAATTTGGCAGCGCATGGATACAAGCCCAGATTGAATTGATCGGTCAGCTTGATATTTCGCCAAAACAAACGTATTAGCCGCTGCGCCTGTTTTAGCGGATTTTGGCTACAAAAAGGCGATCGCCCCGCCGATCTTTGAAGCATCCAGACTGACGGGCGCTCGCCCCAAGATTTTTCCCGAAACTTTCCCAGAAATTTTTCCAGAAAGGTTGCCAAACCCTTTAGCAGGTCGGTCTATCGGTCGGATTAATTCACTCAAAGACGTGGTGCGGGCATCTTACCCGCGAGCGAGACGCTCACAGGTCGTCGTTACCACTAAAAGTCCAGCAAATAAAAATCTTGCCTGCGAGCAAAACGCTC
>DATNOW010000878.1:0-3356 GCA_036703515.1 Chroococcidiopsis sp. | reverse complement strand
GCAGAGCATTCAGGTTCAGTCCGCTCACCCGCCATCCCTACGCGAAGGCGTGTATTCTCAACTGCTCATGGACTTAACCCACGAGTCGCACCAAACTGGCCGCTGGGTCGAGGTGCCCGACCTCGCTACAGTGCTGGCACGCTATTAATCGAGCACAGTATTAATCGGGCACAGTACTAATCGGACACGGTATTAATAAAAGGCAAGCGCAAGCTAGATCCTAGCCGCGTGACCGTTCTAGCAACAGCATCATGATGACGCTGAGGAGAGCCTGCTGCTCCTCGCGATCGCTTAGCTGATCAACCTGTTTGATCGAATACTTGCCTTCAAAGAAAGCGGGCAACTTTTCTACCCGCATCACTACATTGCCATCGGGGCGGGCAATGAGATATTTGGGGTGGAGGAAATAGCCGCTAAACGCACCCACAATGGGGATTTGTTCAAACAGGGCATCGAGCACTTTAATCCAGGGATTTTCTTCTTGGATGGTGAACTGGGCCGTGTCTCCATCAAAAATATCGTAGTGGGCTTTCCACAGAGACTTTAAGCCCCGCCGTTTGACGGCACCAATGTAGTTGCCAGCGCTATCGCTGAAGTTATACCGAGCCGAGAAGTCGATAATGCGATCGGCTTTAATGCTGTAGAGCGACTGCGATCGCTTCTCATCAGCAAAGACACCAATGGCCTCTTTTAGCTTAAACAGCTTTTGCCGAACAAAAAAGACCGGACTACCTTGCGAATCGCTGACGGCAATAGTGGGTGCAAACGTCCAAATCTTAAACCGAATTTCGAGGGGATATTGCATCAGACGCTCCTGGATGAGAACGAGATCACGAGACATTGTTGTTAGTCATCCCATCCGGACGGCCCAATTCTTGAAGCGCTTAACATAATGTCAATTCAGCATGTCAATTCAGCGTGTTAACCCATTTTGGATTTTAGATTTGCATTGGAGGGTCAATTCAGCCGAGGCTATAATTATCCAGCCAGAGTTTTACCAAACGGGCTCAGCGGCAGAGCACCATGCTTTTGCCTGAATCCTATCGTTACCCGTGTGCCAAACCAGTACGCCGATTTCCCCCGCTATTCAAACTATGCCATTGCTCCGATTGCCGTTCTCGGCCCCCTTTAGCCTGCTTTCACTGCTGATTTTAGCCACCGCTCCTGCTGCGATCGCGATCGCCCCTCCGTCTTCCCCCGCCCAGCCCACGCGACTAGCTCAGACGCCAGCGCCCACCGTACCCTTAGCCGCAGACATCTTAGCGGAAGTAAACCGCGCCCGCACCAACCCCCAAGCCTATGCCGACTGGTTAGAAACCCTGCGCTCCCGCTATGACGGAGCCGTGCTGCGGCTGCCGGGGGAGCTGCCCATCCAAACCTATGAAGGTGTAGTGGCCCTCGATCAGGCGATCGCCTTTTTGCGCGCTAGCTCTCCTCGCCCGGCCTTCCAGTCGTCACGCGGAATGTCTCAGGCGGCGCAGGATCTGGTCAATGATTTGGGACAGCGGGGGGCTGGCGGCAACCGAGGCAGCGATGGTAGCACCGTAGGCGATCGCCTCAGCCGCTATGGGCAATGGGACGGGGCAGCCAGCGAAGCCATGAGCTACAGCAACCGCACCGCCGCCGCCACGGTGATGCTGCTCATCCTCAGCGATGGCAACGGGGCGCGCAGTCTGCGCGACAGCCTGTTTAGCTCTAGCTTCCAGTTTATGGGTGCGGCCTGCGGTCTGCATGCCACCCAGCAAACTCTGTGCGTGCTCAACTACGCCGCCACCTATGCCGAAAATCCGGCGCAATCACCAGCGCAATCCCCGGCGCAATCACCAGAAGCGATCGCCCTATCGCCCACTGCCGATCCAGCCCAGCCCAACAGCCGCACAGATAAAACCGATACCCATGACTCGGCCAATTCTACAAACCCCAGCGCGCCTATATCGCCAGCGTCGCCCCAACCCAATCCATCCCGCCCAATCTTGGCAGATATCCCAACGCAGCTAGCCACCTTAACCGACAGCAACTATTACCGATCCCTGCAAGAAATTGATTATTTATCGCCCCTAGAGCGGGCGATCGTAGCAGAGACCAATCGGCTACGGGCCAACCCCGCCGCCTACGCCGACGAATTAGCCCAGTTGAGAACCTACTATCGCGGTACTGTTTTGCGAATGCCAGGGCTACTGCCCTTGGAAACGATGGAAGGCACCGCAGCCTTAGATGAGGCGATCGCCGTTCTACGCCGTACCCCGCCACGCACCATCCTGGTGCCTTCGGGGGGCCTGTCGCAGGCCGCCCGCGATCACGTCACTGATTTAGCCGCCACTGGGCTGATTGGACACTATGGCTCAGACGGCAGCACCCCCCTTGAGCGCATCCGTCGCCATGGCACGGTGCCCCCTGGCAACATCGCGGGTGAGAATATCAGCTTGAGCCCCTTCGATAGCGCCCGTTGGCATGTGATCCAACTCGTGATTGACGACGGTGTACCCAACCGAGGCCATCGCGAAGCCCTACTACGCCCAGACTACCGCTTTACTGGCGTTGCCTGCGGCGTTCACATTGCCTACGGAGGTCTCTGTGATATTACCTATGCCAGCGACTATCGAGATGCCCAGTGACGGTTGCACCCAGAGGGTAAACCAGTACTGAAAAAATAGCGCATCCTGCGAATAAGCTGCGGTTAATTTGCAGTTAGCTTGCAATTGATTTGCTAGTAACTTGCGATTAATCGCAGGTTACTGGCAGGTTATTCGCAGGTTATGCGATGAAAAATTTGGAGAAAATTGGGCGATCGCCACACTCCAACTCCCCAGAAGCTGAATAAACGTGTTAAGGTAACCCTAGAGATTAAATATCGGTCAGCAACATTTGTTTCTAGTACTAACGAGTTTTCACGTTTTTCCATTGACAGACTTCTCTCCGAAACTTTACTCTTCATACCCTTTAGTTCTTGGAGAAAATCTATGTCAATCTATGTAGGCAATCTGTCTTACGACGTCACCAATGAAGATTTGACCGCTGTATTTGCAGAATATGGTGCTGTCAAGCGTGTCCAGCTTCCCACCGATCGTGAAACTGGCCGCCTCCGCGGTTTTGGTTTTGTAGAGATGGGTGCTGATTCCGAAGAAACGGCTGCCATCGAAGCGCTAGACGGCGCTGAGTGGATGGGTCGCGACCTCAAAGTCAACAAAGCCAAGCCCCGTGAAGATCGCGGTGGTTCCTTTGGTGGCGATCGCAAAGGCGGCAGCTTCTCTCGCAACTACTAAATATCGAAGCTGAGCATTGCAGGTTAGATAAGCTCAAACTCTATTTTCTGAAAGCAGGATCTTGTTCCCTATTCAAAAAGTAAAAGTATGGTT
>DATNOW010000877.1:0-4875 GCA_036703515.1 Chroococcidiopsis sp. | reverse complement strand
TAGAGCACAATGCTCCACTGACTGCAATTGTGTGCTCTCCATCCTCACCCATTAATGTCCACTGATCTTCCCCGGCCAATTGCCCATAGTGCAAGCAAGAATGGTGGCGCAAGTCTTCAGGGTGGATGGGGGTGCCATGGGCGGCCAAATAGCTGGGTGCAGCACACAGCAACCGCTGGGCCGGGGCTAAAGAATGAACAATCAGACTGGCAGTTGCTTGGGGTCTAGCAATCCGCACGGTTACATCAAAACCTTCCTCGATTGGATCCACAAAGCGATCGCTTAAGGTGAGTTGCACTTGCAGGTCAGGGTATTGCACCAAGAAATCAGACAGCGCTGGCGCTAAATGCAGAGTGCCAAAGGTCATCGGCGCATTCACCCGCAGTCTCCCCTTGGCTTCTTGTTGCAGTTGGGTAATGGAGCGCTCGGCATCTTCTAAACTGGCCAAAATCTCCAGACAGCGCTCATGGAACGCCAAGCCTGTCTCTGTCGGCGTCACAATCCGCGTGCTGCGGTGCAGCAACTGCACCCCTAGCTCATTTTCAAGGGCAATCACCAGCTTATTGACGGCCGAGCGCGATACCCCCATCTGCCGCGCCGCAGCGGCAAAGCCCCCCGCATTCACAACTTGAACAAACGCCGACATGCTTTCAAACTTATCCATCTCTGAACGTGTGGTAGAGAAATTATTGTAGAGTTTTTGGATACAATATGTCTTTATAATAGCATATTGTCTTTTATTTGGATTCATTACATAATCATAGAGTCCCTAAAAAACATTCGCCTACTGCTTAGGAGGCACTCTAAATGATTACCCTTCGCCCCGCTCAAGAACGTGGTTCTGCAAACTTTGGTTGGCTTGATAGTCGTCATACTTTCTCCTTCGGCGAGTATTACAACCCAAACCATATGGGCTTTGCCGATCTGCGAGTAATCAATGAAGATAAAGTCACTCCGGGCCAAGGTTTTGGTACACACGGGCACCGCGATATGGAAATTATTTCCTATGTAATCAAAGGTGCATTAGAACACAAAGACAGCATCGGTACGGGGTCTGTTATTCGCCCTGGCGACGTCCAACGGATGTCGGCGGGAACGGGCATTATGCACAGCGAATATAATGCGTCTCAAACGGAGCCCGTCCACTTTTTGCAAATTTGGATTTTGCCAGAACAAAAAGGTATTGCTCCGGGTTACGAACAAAAAACCTTCACCGCAGAAGAAAAACAAGGTCAGTTGCGGTTAGTCGGCTCTCGTGACGGACGGGACGGTTCGATCACGATTCATCAAGACGTTAGCCTTTATGCCAGCCTATTAGGAACTGGGGAAACCGTCACCCAATCCCTCGCAGAAGGCCGGGTTGCCTGGCTGCAAGTGGTGCGAGGCTCCGTGCTGCTCAATGACCAACCCCTGACGAGTGGCGATGGTGCCGCCATCACTGAAGAAACCCAGCTCACGTTGCAAGGGGTATCGGCGGACTCTGAAGTGCTGCTGTTTGATATGGCCGCATAGCGTCAAGGGTGGGCATAGCCCACCCTTTTTTATTGAGGGTCTTTTGAGCATAAAAAAACCTGGTAGCCCCCTACCAGGTCAATAATGTCTCTGATGTTTCTCTACACTTTTGGAAAACCGACTTGGAAAATCGAATAGTGAATGCTAAAGAGGGGATAAGTGGAGTTTGGCTTTTCAGCAGTGCAACCTTGCTTCTGACTTTTGAGCTTCTGACTTCTGACTACACTGCTGAAAAATCACAATCTAACTTTTATCTGGCCCTTTCCCTTATCAATTTTGGGGAAAACTAGCGATTTTGGGGAAGATGCTCATGGAGAGGGAGCCCGCGATACTTACCAATTACTTTCCCGTCCACTGTAGCGATGGTAGGAATGGTGGCTTCGTATTTTACGCCCCGGTAGCTGAGTTTCATAAGAGTAACCTCTTGCGGTTGATATGTTTAGAATAGGCGATCGCTCCTTGGGGTACTTCATCCGGCTGTATCCTCCGATAGTATGAGCCCCGGCTCACCCGGTTTAAGCGGAAACTCGCGATCGCTGCTGCAACAGCGACGAGGTGGAATAAATCAGCAGCGCTAGCCAAATGCAGCCAAAGGTAATCAGATGGGTCGATGTAAAGGGTTCACGGTAAAGAAACACACCCAACACCAGCTGAATGCTGGGAGCCAGATATTGGAAAAAACCCAGCGTCGATAAACTCATGCGCTTAGCCGCATTGTTAAACCACAGCAGCGGCAGAGAGGTGGCGACCCCTGCCCCAATAAACAGTAGAGTCATCGGGGTGGTGTCACCAAAGTGCCCGATCCCCGTGACCGTCCAATAGCCGACGATCGCGAGGGCAAGGGGGGTGATCAGCAGCGTTTCCATGGCCAAACCTACCATAGGAGCGACGGGCACCACCTTACGCAGCAGCCCATAGCTGGCAAAAGAAAACGCTAAGAAGAGGGCAATCCAGGGCACTGCGCCAAATTGCCAGACAAAGTTAGCAACCCCCACGACCGCTAAGCCTACGGCTACAGTTTGCCAGCGGTTGAGTCGCTCTTTGAGAAAAAGAAAGCCAAACAGCACATTCACCAGCGGGTTAATAAAATAGCCCAAGCTAGTTTCGACGACGTGATCGGCATTGACTGCATAGATATAGAGCCCCCAGTTAAATGCCAGTAGGGATGCGGTCAAAAACAGCACCGCCACTCGTTTGGGCGATCGCCACAGCAGGGCAAATTCGGCTTGGCGATGCTGGGCAATCAGCAGACCCGACAAAAACAGCATCGACCAAATAATGCGATGGCTTAAAACTTCTAGGGCTGGAATTTGGCCAAAGGCTTTCCAATAAATCGGCAGCAGACCCCACGTGCCGTAGGCAAACAGAGCGTAGATGGGCCCAGTTTTAGGGCTATCCGCAGGGGCCACAAGAGAGTCAGAGGTATTCTTCAAAAGAGGCTCACAGGGAGGAGAGTGCATTTTCTATCCTATCGGGGTAGGACAGTTTTGTTGGGCACACTGCTGCAATGGCCTCTAGTGTTTGTCAGGCTTTTACTGGGGCAGGCAGATGCTTGAGCGGGCATTTACTTGAACAAACATCTGTAGATATCTAGAGTGGCGTAAGTGGCGTATCCGATGGGCCAAACCGATAGAGGGCCAGAAAAGCAATCACCCCAACGATTGCTGCGATTACATAAAAAATCCCTGACAGTCCGACTCGGGCAAACACTGGCGCTAACAGCAATGGAGACAAAAATTGCCCTAAAAAGCCTGATCCCGTTCCGGCCGCCAGAATGCTCGACTGTAGATGAATCAATGCCTGATCGGACAGCAGCCCATAGAGCATGGGCACTACGATGCCAAACCCAGTGCCAAACAATAGTGCCGTTGGCACAATTAGCTCAATGTGGTGCAACTGGGGAAAGAGCATGAGCGCGACGGCCATGATGCCATAGCCCAGGGCGATCGCCCGCTGACTGCCCCAGTGCTTAGCCAAGGGCCGCACCCCAAAGGCTGCAATCAACGTTGCGCCCATAGCTTTAGAGGCCAACACGATACCTATAGTCAGCGTGCTAGCCGTGAGGGTCGTGCGTAGATAGAGCGGGACGTAGACAATAATGGCGTAGACCGTCCCCGATGTCATTCCTAGCGCTAATAACAGCCGCAGCGTTTGGGGATTGCGCAAAAGGCCGAGCAACTGCCCCGATGGGGGAGCGATCGCCCCGGTTGCGCCATCAACATCAACATCAACATCAACATCAACATCAGCAAAGGCGATCGCCGGTCGCATATTTTGAAATGCGATAAGCGCCAGCACTGCCAGCGGCCAGCCTACCCCATACAGATAAAACGCCCACTGCCAGTGAAACGAGCCAATCCAGCCCCCGAGCAGTGGATAGACGACATTGGCTAAACTAATTACGCTCGACGCATAGGCCAGCACTTGGGCCCGCGACTCGCCGCGATATAGTTTTCCCATCAGCCCCAGACTGGCCGCTGTGATGCCACCCGTTGCTACCCCCAGCAGCACCCGCATCGTCACCAGCGCCCCCAGACTGGTCATCGCCGCCCCGCCCACGCCAAACAGCCCATAGAGAACGAGGGCCGGCACCAACACCGGCAACGCCCCAATCGTATCGGCCAAGATGCCAAACAGCGGCACCGATAGGGCAACGGACAGAAAATGGACGCTGACGAGGGTACCGGCGATCGCCGGATCAAATTTAAGCTGAGCGATAATTTCAGGCAAATTGGGGGCAATCACGGCACCGGTCATTACCGTCAGCGAGCCGATGGCCAGTAGAAGCTGCAAACGAGGGTCACGCCACATTGAGGAATTATGCTGTCCTTAATCAAAGTTGAATCAGAACTTTAAAGCATAACGGTAGAAGCAGAACACTTTAGAGATAGCTAGAGATAGCTGCTCATCTGGCGACTAAACATCGTGTGATAAGAGCCTGCTTGGCTCATCAGCTGATCGTGGCTGCCCTCTTCGACGATTTTGCCGTGCTCTAAAACAATGATGCGGTCGGCCATTTTAGCCAGGGCTAAGCGGTGACTAACCACAACGGTCATCCGCCCCTTAGCGATCGCCCGAAAAATCTGATAGATTTCATGCTCATTTTTGGGATCTAGCGCTGCGGTCGGTTCATCAAACACCAGCAGTTCGGCCGGGGTGAGTCGCGTCAGGGCGCGGGCGATCGCCACCCGTTGCCACTGCCCCCCTGACAGTTCCATCCCGTTTTCAAGCTGCTTGCCTAGCGGAGTTTCTAGGCCGTGGGCCAGATCAGGGACAAGGTAAGATAGCCCCGCCTCTTGCAAGACGGTATGAATCATCGCTTCATCTTCTAGCGCTGGCAGATAGCCCCAGCCTACGTTTTCT
>DATNOW010000876.1:0-2607 GCA_036703515.1 Chroococcidiopsis sp. | reverse complement strand
CGCGTCCGATGTATTCAATGTACGAGTACTTACTCAGAGAGTCATCCGGTTTTACCCGGTATTCATCGTTTCTTTAAAATAGTGTCTCGCAATACAAACGCTTGATAAACCGAGAAGCATTAGGCGATCGCCAATCCCTTGAACGGGCGCGGCACAGACGCCCCATATCCGTGATATTCCTGACTATAGCCAGATTCGACTCCGTGATCCCGCGAAGGGGATCGCCTTATAACCTATAACGAAGGAAAAAAATGCGCCTCGTTCAATTCTTCACGAACGGGCGCACATCTCCGGGTAATTACGTATGATTTGCTACTTGCCTAGCTGATGGCGGGCTTCTTGAGCCACGGGCTCTGAGGTATCGTTGACCAGCTTTTCTAAGACCTGACGAGCGTCGGGGTGCTGCAGATGTCCGAGGGCTTGCACCACCCGATGGCGAATCTGCCAATCGTCTGCCGTAGCATAGGGAATCAGCAGCGGCACGGCTCGAATATCACCCAATTCACCAAGGGAGCCGATGGCGGCTGTTTTAATTAGCGACTCATCGGAGGCCAGGGCTTCTTGCAGGAGGTCAAAGGCCTTTGGGTCACCCAACTCGCCCAGGGCAGCAATGATGCTGAACCGCACCAACCACTGATCGTTTTGGTGATAGAGCGCCGCCAGATCGTCAAAGGCATCGGTGAACTTTAATGCTCCAATGGCATCGGCTGCCGCCGCTTGGACATCGCTTTCGGGGTCATTGAGGAGGCGATCGCGCAAAATTTCCTGGGCGATCGCCTTATCATGATTGCCGAGACTCGCCAGTTGGCTGACGGCAGAATAGCGGACGCGGGTATTGGGGTCGTTAATCGCAATTTGAATCAGCTCAAAGGCGACCGTGGGTTCAAGCTGGCGGATTAACACCACCGCACTTAAACGCTGACCAAAATCCTCAGACTTCAACAGTTCTCGAACAGCTTCGGGAGTGGTAGACATTAGCGGTCAATCTCAGTTAATAAAAAGCAGTTTGTAAAAGCTCAGCCGATGGCGCTGGTTTTAGGCCTGAGAGGCCATAAAGCGAATCACATCCCCACGGGTGACAATGCCGATTACCTGCCCTTGGGCATCGAGCACGGGCAAACGATGGATTTTGCGTTCGTGCATCAGCTGGGCGGCTTCGCGTAGGGGGCGCTCGGGCTTCACCACCACTGGGTCAGAAGACATGACATCGCCTACGGTTTGACCCAGCGCTTTATGAAGATCCCGCTCATAGTGACCTGGATTTTCGAGATAGATTACGCTGTCGAGCAACATGATATAGGCCGGTGGAGTTACACCAGTTTCCTGCCACATCAGGTCAGTTTCTGAGATCACCCCGACCAGCTTTTTGTGGTGATCGACCACGGGTAGGCCGCTGATCCGTTTTTCGGCCAAGATTTTAATGGCCTCTTTCAGCGGTGTGTCTGGGTTGACGACGATCGGATCTCGGCTCATGACATCCGCAACTGTTGTAGTCATAACCAATCAAATGCCTCACAGGGTCTACAGAAGCCACACTAGGACAAGAGTAGGCGCGACCGAGCAACAAGAAACCAAGTATGGAAGGCGATCGCCCTCCATGGGTTCTTTGACGGCCGCCCTAAGACTCACTTAGATAGCCATCTCAGCAATCCGTCGCGAATCTCAAAAATCCTTAGCAGAAGTGGCTTCTAGGCTCATTGTAGGAAACTTGGGGGGCACCCGCTGACCAGGATTCACAGGTTGTTACAGAGGGCACAGTCGGAGGCGATCGATTTTGCTAGCCAATCGAGCCATCCTCAATCAAACCATCCCATCTCGTCGCTGGTTTTGCCGTTGGAGACCGGTTTAGGCAAAATCGGATGCTGCAAGATTTTGGCTAGCTCTTGCTCGTGGCGAGACGCACCGCGGGCCGCTAGAGAGGCCGCAGAGGGCGGGGGCGAGAGGGCTAAAGCAGGAGCAGGGGCAGACCGTGAGGGCGAGCCAGGAGCAGAAACCGGGGTAGAAACTGGGGCAGAGGCGATCGCCGGATTGCCCCGCAGGGTAGCTTCAGAAAGCTGCAAGATATGCTTTTTGGCGTGCTCTAGCTCGGCCTTGAGGGACTGCGATTGGGCCAGTTCGGCTTCGAGGGTTTGAATATGAACTGCTTGCCCGGTCAGCGCAGATTTAAGGTCAATGATTTGCTGCTGAAAGGCGTCTTCACGCTGCTGGGCGGCGGCAAGGGCGGCATTAAGCTCGGCCACGGTGGCTTGCAAGGCAGTGATTTCGGCGGCAGCGGCCTGATCTGCCTTGGCGTTTTCTGCCTTAGCGCTTTCTGCTTTGGCACTTTCCACTTTGGCGCTTTCTGCTTTGGCGCTTTCCACTTTGGCGCTTTCTGCCTTAGCGCTTTCTGTCTTGGCGCTAGCAGACGAACGACGAGCGGCACGGGGCGCTGGGGTAGGGGATGGAGCCGCCGCCTGCACATCCAACGGTTCACTCGCGGCCGGGTCGGCATCCGGGGGCAAGGATTTTTGGGCTTCTTCCTTTAATAAGTCGGATAAGCGTTTTCTGACCATGACTAATTTCTCCAATCCCGTTGAATTTCTTCTGCAATGCGGCGATAGTCGGCTT
>DATNOW010000875.1:0-2029 GCA_036703515.1 Chroococcidiopsis sp. | reverse complement strand
TTCCACAGGTCGAGGAAGCGCTGGTTGTAGGTTGCGATCTGACGATGTTCATCAATCACCAAGATGCCGTCAAAGGAGGCTTCGCGCTGGGCGGTCAACAGGGCATTGCTGCGCTGTAGGCTGGCGACTGAGTTGGCCAGGTCAAGATGGGAGCGCAGGAGCTGCTCTTGGCTGGCTAACAGCTCAGCTTCGGACTGTTTGCGATCGCCCACATCGCGCACAATTAATAGCGCTTCGTCGGCCGCAATGGGGATTACCCTGACCTCTTCAAAATCGTGGCGATTGTCTTGGGTATATTCCAACTCGTAAATTTGCAGCTCGCCAGTGTCGAGGGCCTGGGCGATCGCCGCCAGTTCGCGGGCCAAGCTATCGGGCGGCAGGGCCTCTGACAAATGGTGCTCGATGCGGGCGCACCACTCGACTTTTTGGGCGGGCGGAATATATTCTAAGCAGGTGCCATCCCGCTTTACCCGCAGCAGCAAATCGGGCATGGCCGCGATGATGGCCCGGTTATGGGCTTCGCTGGCTTGCAGCAGCGCCGTGCGCTCTGCGACCTTGGCTTCTAGGGTTTGGTTGAGCGTTTGCAGCTCTCGTTCGGCCTGTTTGCGATCGCTCACATCCCGAATGATCACCAGCACTTCCTGGTCGTTGAGCGGGGCTATCCGCACTTCTTCGTCTTGCAGCGTGCCGTCTACATCAAACAACTGCTCATAGACCTGCATGGTGCCCGTTTCGAGGGCCCGATGGGCATAGGCCAATCGCCGCTCGGCCTGATCGGGCGGCATGACGTCATAGACAGTGGGCTGGTCAACGATTTTAGAGGGCAGTTTGACCTGCATGCTGGTGCCGGCTAAGATGCCGTGATACTTGCCGGCGCGATCCATCCGAATCAACAGGTCGGGGATGGCGTTGATGATGGCGCGATTGGTTTGTTCGCTTTGTTTGAGGGCGTTTTCGGTCTGTTTGCGTGCGGTGATGTCGCGCACCATAACCAAAACTTCGTCGTCGCCGCATTTGATCACGCGCACTTCTTCGTCTTGGCTGCGATCGCCCACCTGCACGGTTTGTTCGTAAACGAGCAACTCTCCGGTCTGTAAGGCTTGCTCTAAGGCCCACTGCTGGCGCTGGGCTAGATCGGGCGGCAAAAAGTCGTGCATCCACTGTCCTACCGGGTTGTAGTCTGGCGGCAGGATATCGATGGCGCGATTGTGAGTCATCACTTGGCGGTAGACTCCATCGGCTCCGACGCGACACAGCATATCGGGGATGGCGGCGATCACCGCATTGCTCTGGCTTTCGGTTTGCCTTAAGGCCAGTTCGGTAGCTTTGCGATCGCTAATATCGATGATGATGCCATCGACCCACCGCAGCTGATCGTGGTCATCGTAGACGCCAATGCCCTTGTCGAGCACCCAACGCACGCTGCCATCGGCATGGATCAACCGATATTCGATGGCAAAGGGTTGGCGCTGCTGGATGGCCTGCTCAACCAAGCGATCGGTGGGCTCGCGATCTTCGGGCGCGATGATGCTGCTAAAGCTGCGGCTGCCGCCTGCCCAAAAGTCGGTTGCGGGGTAGCCGACAATGGTGGTAATGCCATCGCTGACATACATGCCGTGCCATTCGTCGGTGTGGGTGCAGCGATAGACTGCCCCCGGCACATTGCTAACCAAAATGGCAAAATCGCGCTCGCGTTCTTGCAGGGCTCCATAGAGCCGCTCATAGTCGTCAAGCATGGGGGCTAGCTTGACCGAGGCGGAAGCGCTAGGGTTGAGAGCGGCCGCCAGGGGCGGCATGGGGGGCACCTGTAGGGCCGCCTGCTTGACTAAGGCGGCTAGCGCCTCCTGGGTCAAAATTCCGACGGGGCGATCGCTCTCATCGACGATGGGCAGATGGTGGATGGGGTGCTGCTCAAAGAGCTGGAAGATTCCTGTGACATCGGTGAGTTGGTGTTCGCTGAGGCTGACGACGGGCTGCCTCATGACGGCTTGAATGGGCAACTGCTGGAGGGGCGTAGGCTGGAGATGCT
>DATNOW010000874.1:0-5915 GCA_036703515.1 Chroococcidiopsis sp. | reverse complement strand
TTTTGCGATCGCCCAAGATAAGTTTGGCTTAGCCAAGGGCCTGACCTTTGGCGACCTGTCGTTTAAGCGCAAAGGGCGATCGACGCTGATCATGGCCGACGATGAAGTGCTCGCCAGGGTGGCTGAACTGACAACGGCCCTGAGCAGCAGCAATTTCGTCACCGTTGCTTAATCTGGCCTTGCTGGATAAGGCATAGATTGCCCTCATCCCCATCCCCCTTTGACAAGCTCAGTGCACCGCTTCTCCCTAGGGGGAAGGGAGCTATCCCTCTCCCTCTGGCGATGATGGGGGGAAGAGGGTGAGGACAATCTCAAAAAAAGATGGGCGACTGTGGCCATATGTCGGTATGGCACAGCGCCCATCTAAACGTCCAGTAACGATTTCAGGAACTTGGTCAAACTTAGCAAGGGCTGTCGTAGCTAGCCCCGCGATAGCTCAGCGTGGCAGAGGCGCGAGCGGCAGGCATTGTTGGCTGAATGGCGTGCTTGATGGTGGCTCCGCGATATTGACCGATCACTTCACCGGGGATGGTTTCAACGGAGGGAGCGGAGGTGTAAGGCAGACCGCGATAGGTGAGTTGCATGGTGGGAAAACCTTGTGTGTGGTGGTTTGGCTGACAAGATTCATAATCCCCCGTTTTTCCCGTGGGCGAAGTGATATGCAGCGTCCTGTCCGGTGAGCTTTCACACCTCAATGAGTGGGTTCAAATCCTGATATCGAGTGATGGGAATGGGGTTGGTGAGCGATCGCGATCACAACTCTGGGGACTACGATGGCTAGTGCAACGCCAAGACTAAAAATTAGGGTTGCCGATCTCTGAAAATTTTATTCTATAAGCCTTTCAAAGGGTCGCAACCCTAAAATTAAGCTGTAACGCTGCACTAGGGCATTTTTTTAAGTTTCTTGCGAAGGTAGTAAACAGCTATCTGGCAAAACTCCTGTAGCTCTCCATCGTCAGTTTCTCCATTCCATTTGCGGAGTTCTTTTTGGATGGCCGCTTTGGAGACTGGCTTGGATGGATTTCGAGCCATAAATTGACTGGTCACTACACCCAGGGCAGCCCTGCGATTTTTCACTAAAATTCTTGTATTGAGATTGAGAACCTCATGGATTTCGTCATTGAATATTGGATCATCTGATCGAATGATGCCATCTCCCCGAAAATCAATCTTTCCCTCAACGTCGTGCTCCGGATTGGCTGGGTTGTAGGTTAAATCGCGATCGCCTTTACGAGTATCACAGTGCTGCTTCTCTAAAGTTTGTCCTTGACATCCTAAACAAGCACCAAGAAGGTTCGCGTAATTCAACTGCTTTTCTGGAAACCGAGACTGACACTGCCAATGCTCTATCTTCATCTTGTCTACAGTAGGACGAATTCTTTGAGTGCAATAGCAGCAGAGTCCTCGCTGTTCAGCAACGAGGCTTTTTCTCAGATCGTCTTTTTCTGGGTAGTTGTCATAATCGGAGTTGATATTACAACGATGCCGAGTTAGTGACTCTGGCTCAACTGCTTTGCTAATATTCCTCATGCTTAATCTTCCAAAAATTTGATCAAGCTTTTGGCATGGGTGATTTCAGGATCGAGATCGCCAATTTTGGCAGCAAGTTTTGCAATGGCTTGACGCGCTTGATCAAAATCTTCGTTATCAATCAGTCGAAACAGATTATTCAGTTTTTCCGCCACTGCTCTATTGCGTTCTGGAGCATTCATCACCTCATCTAGCACTCTATTTGCATCTAGACCTAGAGCATTGGATGGGGTAATCGCTCCTTGAGTTTCTAGCATCCGAATGCGCTCCGCTGAAACTTCCCCAATCACATTTGGTGAATGCGTTGTGCAAACAAATTGCACAGAGGGAAAGATGCGGGTTAAGTCTTCTACCACGTGTCGCTGCCACTTGGGATGTAGATGCACGTCAATCTCATCAATCAAAACTAGCCCCGAGGTCTTCTTCAAAACCAAAGGCAATCCATCAGAATCCATATCACTGATAGCGGATAAGAATGTGGCATTCTGGGTAACAATTTTGATGGCGATATCAGCAATTAGAGCCACCATCGCTTTTTGCCCAGCGCTAAGATTACTAAAAGGAATAGGATGGTGATTAATAGAAATCACTATTTCAGCGCGATCGCCATCAAACCAGAGATCATCGGCTTCAGGGATACCTTCTAGAATGGCAAATTTCACTACATCATAGCCTGGTCGCATTACGCCCTGACGCTGAAGTGCGGCCAGCGCTTCTTTTTGAAACCAGGTCTGGAGGTCTGCAATCCGAATTCGTTCTTCAAAGCAATCATAAAAAGCGTGCCAGCGCCGCGAAATTCCGTTACTTTGCTTTGCTTTAGGCTCAGTTTTATTGGAAGCGATCCAGGCTCGACCTGCGCCGTAATAGGCCATAATCGGGAACCAAAGCTTGACACCTTCTTGATCACGCTGAAACAAGTCGCTAATAATATCTAGAGCCGTTTTTGCTTCTGAATTGGACGTTCTAGTGCCATTTTCTTTAATTTGCCGTGTCCACTGCACCTCTTGATCGCCAATGCAGCCGATTGCTGTAATTTGAACAGGTTTATGTTCAAAAAACTGGGTGATGCCATTAGAATCAACTGCTTCTAGGCGAATTTCACTGGTAAGAATATTGCGTTTACTATTAGCAAGTGTCGTATCAGGCGCATTAACCAGCCATACCCCTGCCGCAATCGCCAGAGCATCAAGCAGGGAGGTTTTACCGGTGCCGTTGTCTCCTACTAGCAAGGTAAACTGAGGGTGCAAATTGAGAGAATAATCTGCAAATTGCTTGAAATTTTGAACCCTCAATTGATCAATTCTCATGGGAATACCTTCCTCGCAAAAAACTAGTGCCTAATGCGCCGACCGATACAGCTAACTCTGCATGTAATTCTGCATGATGCTCAGCATATCAATACCGCTAAGGTAACGCTAATTGTGTGGCTTTCTCACTCATACTCGCCCATTCATCACTGAGCAGGTCTTTAGTCGAGGCGATCGCCTCACTTGTCGTGCCACAAAAGTGGCACCTGACCCAAGGATTTCAAGCTATCCTATCGATAATGGCGATCGCCATCAATTTTGCAACTGCGAAGTAGACTATGAGCACTACAGACAATTCCCCAATCAGCGACGGGGCCGCCGAGTTAGCGGCAGGCACAGAATTGCAGAGCAACGTTCGCGATTTACTGATGCAGCTACCCCCTGAGCGTTTGCAGGCCCTGGCTGATTTTGCCGCCTACTTGGCCAGCGCTGAAGGCGAAACCGCCGCACAAGAACTCATGGCCATCCCTGGATTATTAGAGCGCGTTAAACGCAATCAAGAGCCCTCCAACGAATAGATCCGCTGGCAATTTTTGCGCCGACAGATTTCGGAAGCCGTCATGACGGGTAAGACGCATTTGGGCATTTCGACTACGCTCAATCCCCAAAACTCAGCTTAGTTTAGTTCACACTACCGGGCAGCCTAGACAATTTCCACCGTGCCTTGCAGCCCGTCAAGGCGCACCCGCTGCCCGTCTTGCAGTCGTTGGGTGGCGTCGTGGATATCCATCACGGCCGGGATGCCATACTCGCGGGCTACGATCGCCCCGTGAGACAGTCGCCCGCCAACTTCGGCAATGATCCCGGCCGCCCTGGCCAGCAGCGGAGCCCAGCCCGAATCGGTGTAGGGCACTACCAAAATCGTCGTGCGATCGAAGGCGGGCACCGATTGCAGCGATCGCAACACGAGCACTGGCCCCTCTACATAGCCGGGGCTAGCGCCAATGCCGCGCAATAGCCGGGTGGAAGGAGTCGCCTGGGCCAACGCGGTCGACTGCGGCCGCACCATGGCCGGTGGGTCGTTGCCATAGACCAAACGGGGCACGGCCGTTTGCTGGCGATCGCCCTCTAGTGCCGCCCGGCGGGCCGCAATCTGGGCCCGGAGAGCCGCCCCATCGCCGGGATGCTGCACCCACTGCTGGATTTCATCCCAGGTCAAAAAGAAAATATCGCCTTCTGCCTGCAGCCAGCCTTCCGCTATTGCCGACTGCTCTAGGGCCACAAAGCTCCAGCGCAGCTCGGCCAACAGCCGACTGTAGACTTCGGTGACGCGACCCTTGAGGTCAAGCCGCTGCTGGAGACGCGATCGCCGCTTGGGAATGGGCGATCGCGGGGTGGCGCTCTGCTGTTCTGCCTCCAGCAGCGACTGCACCTGCTGCGCCAGCAGCGCCCGAATCGGCTGGGGATCGTCACGCCAGCGGGGCACGGCAATATCCGTCGCTACTTGGCTGAGATAGCCATAGTCGGCCACAAAGCGCTCAAACTGGGCCAGGCGCGATCGCCCGTCGGGATGCTCACTCAGCAGACTAAACAGGGTTGTTTCGTCTAGTTTGTCTGTGGCTGGCACGATCACAGCAATTTGCTCTGCTAACTGCTGGAGCGATCGCAGCGAAGCGACTTCGGGCGATTGGCTGTTATCGAGGGCGCTGTCGGGCGCTTTGGCGATCGCCTGCCGGATAGCGAGACTCAGCGGGGCCAAGATGCTGTAGTAGGTGGCCCGGCGGAGCACGGCTAAAATCTGCTCAATCCGTTCCAGCAGTTGGGCGGGCGATCGCGACTGGGCGGGCTGCTGGGCCAGCTCGGTCAACAAGGGCTGGAAATGGGTCTGATCATCGCGGCGAAAGTCTTTGAGCAGGCGCAGCTCGCGCCGCAGCAACCGCAGTAGCCCTGGCGTATTGCGCAGGGTCGAAGCCAGCGGCGGCTTGCTAAATTTTTCACCTCGGGTCAAAAATTCGAGGCTTTCGGGCGGCAAACCCATGCGCAAAAACGTTTGCCCCAGCAGCGATGCGTTAAAGTAGGCGGCCGAATGGTGGAGGGTGGCCGTTTGGCTAAAGTCTAGCCCCCGAGCGCGATCGCCCAGCACAATGGTAAATAAATCGCCCCAAACGCCGCAGGTGAGGGGGCGGTTGATCGACCAAGTCAGCGGGTGAATGAAGCCGGGGATCACTTCAGCAGCAATCTTGCGCGTCCAGATCGGCAGCAGCGTCGTAATCGGGCGCGACTGCAATACCCACAGGTGCTGCCCGTCGTAGGTCCACTCGACATCCTGCGGTACGCCGTGATAGTGGCGCTCAAGCTGTCGGGCCAGATAGGCCACCTGCTGGATTAACCTCGGCGGCACGTCGCCATCGCCCTCTAGGGGCAGATTCCAGTCTTCGGGCAACAGCCACAGCGGTTCGGGCAGCGGGGCATCACCATGGCTAGAGGCGATCGCCTCCACATCCCAAACGCGATATTGATCGGGGGTAAAGCGCCCCGACACGACCCGGCTGGCCATCCCCGGTAGCGCCTCGATCACCACCGCATCGCCTTGACGGGTAATCGGATCGCGGCTAAACGCCACCCCCGAAAACACCCCCTGCACTTGCACCTGCACCAACACCGCCATGCCGTCTTCGGGCAGATGGCGATCGCGGCGATATTGAATCGCGGTCGCCGTGCCGTAGGAGGTTTGGCAGCGCAAAATCGCCTGCTCCAGGGCTGCCTGACTGGTGACGTGCAAAATCGAGTCGTAGATACCCGCCGCCGAGCCCGCCTCTGAATCTTCGCCAATGGCCGATGAGCGCACCGCCAGCGGATGCTCCGCATCGGGGTGCAGCGAGGCAATCAACGGCTGGGGATCATCCCCCGGCGGCAGCACCCAGCCCATCGGCACCGGATAGCCCCAGCGACGTAGCTGAGACAGGGTTGCCGCTTTGTGACCCACTTTATTGGCCGGCAGCGTTTGGTCGAGCGAGAGAACGGCGCGATCGCCCCGAAAAAACCGAAACATTTCCTTAGACTGCTCCTGCACCTGATCGTCCGCCAAACTCAAATCATCGGGAATATAGCGATAAATCACCGCCATCAGCAGCGACA
>DATNOW010000873.1:0-2706 GCA_036703515.1 Chroococcidiopsis sp. | reverse complement strand
CGACTTTTGGAAAACGCCGATGGCGACCGAATCGGACTCGGAAGAGTCAACCGAACAGGCGCTGTGGCACGATCTGGCCCGCCTGATCGACATCTCGGCAGAAGATTTGGTCAAGGCTAGTCTGGCTACGGATTTTGAAGCCTTTGAATCGATTCATCTGGAAACGGAGGGTGCAGCCGCATCGGCCGATGCTTTGGGGGATGGGCTGACCGACGCTGCGATCGCGTCTAATACAGCATCTAATACAGTCCCCAAACCCTCCACTGCCATTCCGCCCGTGTCGCCCGCGATCGCCCCTCTGAGTGAGGGGGCCACTAAGGCAATGCCACAGACCGCTACGGCTGCCACGGCTGCAACCTCCAATACGCCCACCTCTCCGGCGGCACCGTTTGCCAATAACCCCAACTGGCCGTCGCCATTGGTGCATCCGCTGCGCCCTTCGAAAAAGCTGTCGTCGATTGCGTCGGTGAATCTGCCTAAGTTTGCCCACTAGGCGATCGCCTATCCTAGCTCTTTAATAGCCTGAAATTCTTGGGCAAGGGCGCACATCGGTGCGCCCCTACCGAGCACTGGACGGATAGGAATGATTTCATTCGCGATCCTTAATCTGTGTTTAGCTCTGGCTGTGTTTAGCTCTGGCTGTCTTTAGCTGGACGCGCTGGTGTAAAAGCGCAGTGCAAATCGCCAAAAAGCGCATGATAGTAGGAATAGGGCGATCGCCAGCCCTAGCGTGGCCACTAGCCAACCGACATCCGATCGATTGAGCAAGATTTCGGTGGGCACCGTCGTCAAAAAAGCCACCGGTACAACAAAGGTAAAAAAGAACCGATAGGCCGTCGGGTAAGCGGCCATCGGGTAGCGTCCGGCTTCGAGCAAGCCGCGCAGCACCTCTGTGACGTTGTAGATTTTGACAAACCAAATGCTGGTTGCGCCCAACATAAACCAGAGGCTATATAAAATCACCAGACCCAGCGCCAGCGGCAGCAGCGCCATCGCGTAGGCGATCGCCGGTAGCCCCAGCCTGGCCCCGGCATAGCCAATTACCACCAGCCCAAACAGCAGATCGGGCACCCCCCACGGAGAGACTGTCCGCGTTGACAGCCAAAACTGTGAGCTAATCGGTTTGAGCAAGACAAAATCGAGGGTGCCCTGCTGCACATGGCGCACGATTTGGTTGAGGTTGGGCGCTAGAAACGTGGCGGAAAAGCCCTGTAAAACCGTGAATACGCCGACTACAACCAGGGCTTCTTCCCAGCGCCAGCCCTCAAAGGTGTAGTCGCCTCGGTAAAACAAAGATAGCCCAAACAGGCTGCCTGCCAAGCTGCACAGGCTGCTGAGGGTCGCGATCAAAAAGTTGATGCGATATTCTAACTCAGCGGCGATCGCGGCTCCCCAAAACAACTGCAACACCTGCCAATAGCGCTTGATTTGAAGCATCCTGAGCCTTTGTTGATTTCAACATGATTGGTTTGAGTGGGGGTGGGCGGAATAGCGGGAGCCTAGCGAGAAACTAGTGGAGATTCCTGGGAACCGATAGGGGCGCGGATGTTTTCCGGATTTTCTAAGATACGTCTTCTGGATCGATCCCCATCTGGCGCAGTTTTTCGGCCAGGCGGTCTGCCCGCTGTCGTTCTTCCTCAGCTCGCTGTCGTTCTTCTTCGGCGCGCTGCTGCTGGGATATGGCTTGCTGTAGGGCGATTTGCTCGGCTTCGGTAGGGGTGGGGACGAGTTCGCCCTCTGGAGTAAAAAAGCGCAGCATTTCGTCATGGATGCCCAAGTAAAGCTGTAGTTCTTCGCTCCAGCGCCAGCCCCGGTCGTCGGCGGGAATTTCTTGATATTCGCCATACACCAGCTTAAAGCCCTGAAATTCTTGGGTGTAGGGATGAAACCAGAAATAGTCAGGCGTGCGAAACACGTCTTGGTAAAGCTGCTTTTTCAGCCCGCGATCGGTCTGGGCAGTGCTATCTGACAACACCTCTAGGATGAAATTGGGATACTGCCCGTTTTCGGCCCAGACCACCCAGCTTTTGCGCTCTCGGCGCTCGGTGTTGAGCACCACAAAAAAGTCGGGGCCGCGAAAATCTTCGGAGCGGCGCTCGCGGATGCTGTAGTAGACGGTCAGGTTGCCCGCTGCAAAAAAGTCTTGGCGATCGCTCCACAATCGTTCCAGACTGGTCAGCAGCAGGATTAGCTGCAACAGGTGACGATAGGTTTCCATCTGCGGCTCATCGCTTTCGAGTTCCGCCGGCGGAAAGATCGGCACATCGGGTTGGTTACTCAGCACCATAGGGCAAGCCTGTTGAGAAATCACCGGATGCTTTTATTGTAGGGGCTGACTGGCCGGTACTGACTGGCCGGTGTTCCTCGCGGCATGGCTGTGAATGGCCGTGGCGCGTGATGGCTAAGCGTATGGCTCGATGGCCACTTTGATTACGGTGCGATCGCGCATATCGTTAAAAGCTTGTTCTAGATCGGTGAGCGGGCGGTGGTCGCTGATTAATTGCTCAAACGGCAGCGTTTGGCTGGCAATCAGCGATAGGGCAGCGCGAACATAGGTTGGGGTGTTGTGAAACACGCCTTTGAGGGTGAGTTCGCTGTAGTGCAGCCGCTCGGTGTTGACGGTAATGGTGGTATCGCGGGGACAGCCGCCAAATAGGTTAACCGTTGCCCCCGGTCGGGCGCAGGCGATCGCCATCTCCCATACGG
>DATNOW010000872.1:0-4285 GCA_036703515.1 Chroococcidiopsis sp. | reverse complement strand
CGATTACAGTTCTCTAACGCTGGCTTTCTTCGGGCTATCCAAATAGTGTTCATAGGGCTTGTCCCGCCGATGATTTGTCCTACCCACGATTATTTCGCCCATCTCATCTGGATTGCTTAAATCGTCTATATCATCCAGATCGCGAACCTCTTGCCTACGGAGAATAAGGCTCTGTAGATCTTCGCAATCAGCAAATTACACGCAGGGATTACTCCGTATTTATGCGTGAAATTGGACATAATTCTGAGGAATTTACGGAGTTCTCTGGGCTGGGCGGATGCTCATGTCTATTTTTATTCTGCGGATATTTTTTAGGTGAGATGGGGCGATCGCTATCAGCAGCATTTTTCTGATTGGGTTCAATGTCCAGTGCCGTCTGGCTTTAAGGCATGGCTGCGACGCGGAGGAGTTGCCACTGATGAGCCCGTCTATGGTCAAAGTCGGTCTAATGATGGTTACTTAATTCATTCTCGCCGCGTAAAAAGTTTGTATAGGCGAGTACTTTTATCAAGTTTGGGTAAATCAGGGGGATCGCCTACAGACACCGCCCATTGTTTTGGGGTATCAAGTAAAAAGAGACACACGCACCCCCTTGCCGAGCCTCCTTGTAGACGCCCTGATTCGATACACAATTTTCATTCAACTGATTACCCACTTGTTCCGAGGTCACTCTTCATGAAAGCCAGCTTCCTCACTCTTGCCAGCGCCGCTCTCACTGCTTCCATCGTTGGCATTTCGGCACCCGCTCAGGCATTCTCATTTGGCTCGGGGGGCATCCAGTTCGATCAAGACACGTCGGTTGAGTTTACCTTCGACCAATCCCACGGCGCTTATACCTCTAGCTTGTGGGTTTACTCCGTCGAAAACTCTGCCCTTGATAATGGCACTAAACTCTTCTACGAAACCAAGCAGTCTGACAACAGCTGGGAAAACGAGTGGAAAGGTACTTTCGGTAATGCCGTTACTTCAACGAATGGTCAAGTCACCCAAGTCTTTAACTTCCTCAAAGACAAGGTATATGCCCTAGTGTTGTATAGCGATGCGTTTAGCGGCAATCCCTTCCAGCAGTCTGTGACTTCTACCACGGCGCTGAACCCCACCGGGACGCAGCAAGCGGTACTCGGCAACTTTAACCTCAACTACGGCAGCACGTCTCCGTTCTCGGCTGCCAACGGCGGCAAAGGCGCAGACCAGTTTGCTGCGGTTTCGCTATCTGACCTAGTCAACGGCGTCAAGATTTCCTTTGACGACCGTGGCAATGGCAACGATGCTGACTTCCAAGACTTCACCGTTTTTGCAAAGGCAGCAAGCAACACCGAGTCTGTACCTGAGCCCGCTAGCATGGCTGGGTTGATGCTCGTGGGTGGCGCGATCGCCGCTTCTCGCCGCAAGCGTGCTGTCTAGTCTCGTCTGCATCCTAGCTAGTAAACTATAAATAAAAGCTGGGGTTCCCCGTCGGGGAACCCCAGCTTTTGTTTTGGCAGTCAAGCGATTACGTTTCTTTGATGGGGGCGATCGCGATTAATGGCTCTCCCGTGCGGGCGGCAACTCTAGGGGAATATTGCCCAAAATGCCTTTGCGGAAGTCGTTGAGCAACTGTCGCGCGGCGCGTTCGACATCGCCTTGATAGCGTTGTTTTCCTAGGTTGGCCACATAGCTTTCGCCCGTTAGATCGGTTGGGTCAAGGTGATAGCGCGATCGCACTCCGGTTAAAAAGCCGAGGTCTGGCTCTTGCTCTTGCAGCTGTTTGAGTAATTCAATTAGGGCGGCGGCGACCCGCTGGTTGTCGTAGGCAGCTTCGCCGATATCGTCGCAGATTGCCAGTTTTAAGGCGGCGGCCTGGTCGTTGAGGCGGGAGGGCAACACCCCTGGGGCATCTAACAGTTCCAACTCGTCTGAAATCCGCACCCAGCGCAGTTGGCGGGTAACTCCGGCACGGCGGGCGCTGTCTACAACGCGGCGGTTGAGCAAGCGATTGATCAGTGCAGATTTGCCGACGTTGGGAAAGCCGATCACCACCGCTCGGACTGGACGGGGCAGCATGCCGCGATCGCGCCGACGCTGGTTCATAGCCTCACCGGCCGCCTTGGCAGCGTGGGATAGTGCTGTAATGCCCTTGCCTTGATTGGCATTGGTAAAGTAGGGCACGCTGCCCTGTGACTTAAACCAGCCTGTCCAGGCGAGTTGGGTGGCGGGCGGAATCATATCCAGCCGATTGAGGACGAGCACATGCTCTTTGTTGCTAATCCACTGCGGCACTTGGGGATGTTGGGTAGATAACGGAATGCGGGCATCGCGCACTTCAAGGACAACATCGACTTTTTTAAGTTGTTCCAGCAGTGCCCTTTCTGCTTTGGCGATGTGCCCTGGATACCACTGGATCGATGGTGAGGTCATGACTACCTGGTGAGGATGCGATTCGGAAACTGGGGTGAAGACGGTGCCATTCACGTTCATCTAGGGTAACGTGAAACGGGGGCAAGACCACCCGTGACCTCGCGCAGATGGGGTAGATGAGTAGATGGGGGCGGCGGGGAGCGGAGGCGTCTTGACACGGGATCTTTGTCTGATATTCTGAGCGCTTGCTATGCCAATCTCTCGATTCCATCACGTTGCGATTATTTGCGCAGACTATGAGCGCTCGAAGCGCTTTTATACCGAGATTTTAGGGTTTGCGATCATTCAAGAAACCTATCGGTCGGAGCGTTGTTCTTACAAGCTGGACTTGCGAGTGGGCGATCGCGACCAAATTGAGCTGTTTTCGTTTCCCGATCCACCTGAGCGGCCGGGGTACCCTGAAGCCTGCGGTTTGCGACACCTGGCCTTTGCCGTAGATGACATTGAGCAGATGGCGACCTATTTGCAGAGTCAAGGGGTGGCCACAGAGCCGATTCGCTGGGACGAATTAACGGAGCGACGGTTCATGTTTTTCCAAGACCCGGATGGCTTACCCCTTGAGGTTTACGAGGTCTAAGCCGAGATATCTCAGCCCGCTAGCGATTGTCTGGTTCGGGCGCGCAGTTCGGGCGTGGAGTTTAGGCGTGCAGTGCGGCTTATTTAGCCTGGAAATGTAAAAGATTCGTCACATCTCGCTAGAGGTGGCACAACTGGCTGTTTTTGTAGTACATTTGTACCAAGAGCGTCGGTGCTCCGATCCGGTACGTCCAGGAGCTGATATGTCAAGAGCTGATATGCGAGAGTCGAAAAAAACACGTATTCATGAGATTCAGGCGCGGCTGCAAGCGATTCAGGCTGGGCCGGCGGGTGCAGAGTCCTTGGGAATGATTGAGTTGACGCCTGAAACCAGCGTCGCCAAAGGGGGGCGATCGCAGCAGGCAGAGGCGGAAACGATGACTCGCTATCGCTCATCGGGCGCGACGGCTGTGGTCGACTCAGAGAGTGGGGCGGCGAAATCGAATAGTCGAGGGTATGCCGGTGAGGCGGATGCGCTAGCGGGCGGTGACCCATTAGCCAATCGGGTGAGATCCCTTAATCAAAAATCAAATCGGGTGGTGCAATATTGGCAGCCGGCGGCGTTTGAGCAGCCGCTATCGGCTCATTCTGGGCAGGCCAGTCATCAGGCTCAGCTGCAGCGCATTCACCGCGCCCAGGCTTTGCTTGATCAGCACACGAGTGAGCTACTGCAAAGTTTGGACGGCCAGGTCAAACGCATCAATCAACTGTCGTCGGCGCAAGAGGCCGCGATTTTGGAGCTGAAGGCTACGTTTGAGCGGGCAGAGCGGACGCTTAAGACTATCTATATTGACGATGAGATGCTAGCGCTGTTAGATATCAAGCTGCCTGAGCTGTCCTGTGAGGCGGCGGCTATCCCCTATGTCGATGATGCTGCACCAGGGACGTTTGTGCTGACTTCGCGCCCGGTCGATTTATTTAAGGCAGAGCGTGAGGCGGTGTCGGTGGCGGAAAGTTTGCGCAGTCGATCGGCCAATGGGCGATCGCCAGAGTTTACCCCCCGGCGACGGGTATCTAAGCCAGACATGGGCCCTACCTGGCTGCAAATGATCGGTCGGGCTAGCCTTGCGATCAGCCGAGCCTTAGTTGGAAGCATGACCCCGTCTAGTGCGCCCCGGTTGCCGCGCACTCGGCTGTCGTCCCCAACGGCTGCGGTCAGCGCCCCGCTTCGTTTTACCGCTCAGGAGGGCATCACTTGGCTGGTGGGTGCCGTCGTGTCCCGGGTGGCGCTCAACATGGTTTTGAATGCCTTTCCGGGCCTCTGGCTGCCGGTGATTGGGGTCATTATCATCCCAGCGGCGATCGCCGTTTA
>DATNOW010000871.1:0-4610 GCA_036703515.1 Chroococcidiopsis sp. | reverse complement strand
TGGAACGGAACTGTAGACAACGTACCCGCATTAAACATAGCCATTGGTTTTCTCCACTAAAAATTGAATCATCAAGGTGCACATTCTCTTGGCAAGGGATAGCACTGCATTGGAATGTCCCGATGTTTCAACGATATGTGGCATTTTTCTTAGAGTCAGCCCTGGTAAAGCGAGGTGATAAGGCGAGGAAAAGCGAGGTTAGTAATTTGCATCTGCGGGAGAGAAAGTGAAAAAAAGCAGCACTATTAGCTTCCCCCTCAGGGGACTGAAATATACTGGGCTTAAGCATTCCGGTGAACCTATGCCCAGAGCTGCCCACACAACCGAGCTAGACCTAAGCGCCAAGACCCTATGGCCCGCCCCAACTGAGCTAGTCAGCCTGCGGTTTGACCTAGTGCCTGACAATGCCTACGAGCTGTACCCCCAGTACACCATTGGCCTGCATGCCTGGTTTTTGCAGCAGATTCAAACGTTTGACCCGGCGCTGTCGGCTCAGCTGCACGATGGCGAAACCGACAAAGCTTTTAATCTATCGGGGCTGAATGGCCAGTTTTCGACCCACAGCCGCAGTCTGCAACTGCAACCGGGCAAGACCTATCACTGGTATGTCAATGGTTTAGCGAAGCCGGTTGTGGCCGGTTTGGCTAAGTGGCTCAAGCGATCGCCTCGACGAGGTGTGCCCCGATGATTGGCATGTCGCCTACGGCACACCTCAATATCTAGGCGACTATTGCCACGTCGCCTGCACCCTCACCGTCTGCGGCATCCGCCGCGAAGGCATGGGCAGCGCCCAAATCACAGTTTCCGTCCCCTTGCGGGGAAGTCGGGTGAAAGTTGAGGAGATTGGGGGCGATCGTCAAACCGTCGTTAAGTTTCCGTCCCCTTGCGGGGACGTGGGGTGAAAGGTGCAGAACTAACCGTGCGCTTGGGGCATATCGATATTGCCAGCCAAATGACCGCTCGCGACATGAAGCGACTGGGGCAGCTATTGGATGGTAGCGATCGCGCTGCTGCCGAGGAGTTTTTGACCCGCTGGTTAACCCGCGCTATCCGTCTCGGTATCGAGGAAAAAGCCGAGCTGCAGCGCTGGCAAATGCTCTGCAATGCCCAGGTAACGGTGCAGTATGTGGATCAGCCAGCACGCACGCTAAATTTTACTGACTTGCAGGTTGACGGACATCGAGTCAGCGTCCCTAGTGGCACCACTGGCTCTCCAACTGGCTGGTATTCAGACAGCTTTGACCCGATGAAAGAGACCATTATCCCGCTCAAGATCATGCTTGAGGAAAAGGGGTTCATGGTTTCCCGAATCGTCACCAGCACTACGATTCGTGACGGCGTACTAGCCTCTAACGAGCAGATGATGCGCCGCAGCGGCGGAACGATGGTGATCAACTCCGGTGGCACCCTGGAAACCATCGATCGCAACCTGAGCGACATCAACGCTCGCTTTATCGCCAACGAACTGCCCGCGCCTGAGGTTTACAACCTGCGCTACAAAACCCAGTCCAGTACGGCGCGGTTTTTGGGCGAAGACAAATTTGTGATGCTCTGCACCACCGGGCGATCCATGGAGATTGACTTGGGCGATGAAGGCATTCAGGTCATCGAAGACGTGTTTGGCTACTACGGCGTTGGCGTTAGCGACGGGCAAACCGAACCCGGTGCAGTGATTACCACCAAGTACAGCGACGTCAAACCCGTTGGGGTCTACGCGGAAGGCTATGAAGAGGGCTTTCCAGTGCTGCTTGAGCCAGAGGCGTTAGTAGTCGTAACCATTCCTAAGCCGACCGCATCTTAATCCCAGTCTTGGTTCAAAGCCTTGGCCCGACAAAATCATTCGCCCTGCCAATTATGAGAGTCCATCTTGACCAATCCTATTTTTGGGATCGCCGCAATTGGGGGCCAGGCGAGGTGGATATCCCTGATGACCTGGCGATCGCCCTAGGGCTTGCCAAGCCTGATGCTGTGACTCACATCGAGACGCATGAACCCGAGCCAGCAGCAGAGCCGGACATCCAGGCGTTGCCCCCAAATCCAGAGCCACCCAAGCCCAAGCCCCGAACAACCCGCAAGAAATAGCCGTGTACCCTGATATCCCGTCGGCGTTGGATGAGGTTAAAACAAACCCTAGTGTGTCTGGACTCATAGGGTCGCAGTTTGATGCCTATTTAACCCGCAGACTGACCGCATCGGCGGGCAAGCTGCCCAGCGGAGCGACTGAATATCGCCCGTTTTATGTGGCAGCCAAGTTTTTGGAGCAATATAGACCACAGCAAACGCTGGTAAAAGGCGACGGGGCAGAGTTTACAGGGCTAAAAAAGCCTATTGAATCACTGCTGGGTGAACAGGCGGCGATCGATCAGGCATTAGGTTTGACCATCCCTGCGGGCTATGAGGCGATTTTGCCTGGCTGCGTGACCTGTAGCAACGCCCAGGCTCCCACGCGGTTTGGGACGCGATCGCAGCGTTCCACGACGGTTCCGTAATTAGGGGCAATATCCGAGATGGCAAGCCCGTTTCCGGCTAATTCAACACTGGTTTTTCAGGTTCCGAGCAGTTCTGGCGAGATTGACGAACTGGGTAACCCGTCGGCGACTACAGTGCCCCTGACCGTCACGGCCTACCTTAAGGAGCTACGCAACCGGAGCCGAACGAACGACGGGCTCGACGGTGGCGAGGTGTCGCGCGTTTTGCTAGAGGGTCGAATCAACTCGGTGGAACTCGACGGCGTGGCGATCGAACCCGCTGCTCTGCCTGCTGAGATTTTGCCGGGGGCTAAGGCAACGGCGGTGATTAGTGACCCCGCAGGGCAATCGGCTGATTTGGTAGGCGATTTTTTCTTGGAGGCGGCGATCGCCAGCGCATTTGGTACGTCGGCGGTGATGGGTGCCCCAATTAGGGGGTATCTCGTGACCCAGGTGGCTTGGGGTGAGGCGTTATGAAGCTGCGAATTGACGTAGACGATCGCGCAGTGAAGGCAGCTCTAGATGAATTTGCAAAGCGAGTGAGCAATCTACAGCCAGCGATGCAGCAGGCGGGGCTCTATATGGAGCGGGAAACTAAGCTGAATTTTGCCAGGGAGTCTGACCCAGACGGCAAGCCATGGGCCGCGCTTAAAGCCGCAACTCTAAAACGCAAACGCAGTACGGCAATTTTGCGGGAAACGTCAACTTTGGCGGGCGGGATTGCGTTAACCAGTACCACCAATACCAGAGCAACAGTTGCAGCGACGGCGGGCGGGGAGTATGGCATTTTTCACGCCAAAGGCACTCGCAAGATGGCGGCGCGGCAATTTATTGGAATTGGCGATCGCCATGTCCCAAGGATCAGAAAAATCTTTGAGAATCACCTGAAGCTATGAACATCTCACTGATTGAAGCGGCCATCGTCGAGCGGCTGTCACCACTGCGCAATGCAGGGCTGTTGGTGCGCGCGCTGCCTAATGAGCCTGGGGAATATGGCAAGGTCGTGGGCAATGGGGTGGTGACGGTGAGCTGGAGTGTTGACGAGGGGCAGCCGCCTATCGGCATGGGAGCGATCGAGCAAACTATCAGGATGCTGTGGGTGCTCGATATTCGCTGCAAGAATCTGCGCAATGGCGATGCTGGTGCAATGAGCTTGAGGCAGGCTATTTATGCCCTGCTGATTGGCTTTAAGCCCCCTGGCTGCCGAAAAATGTATGTGCAGAAGTTTGAGTTTGTCGATCGCCAAGAGTCGTATTGGCACTATGAGGCGATTTTTGTCGCGCCAACGACGATAACCGAAGCTGACGACGAGGAAACGGGCCCGCTGCTGAGCGAGCTGCTGTTTGAGCCAATTGAGGTCAATGGCGAGGCGGCTGAGTAGGATAGAGGGAGCGATCGCCCCTTTGAGGATTACCAATGGACAGCACTCGTAAGCGCGATCTACTTGAGCAAGATGCCCGCGCCGCATTCTTGGAGATTGAGCGGATAGTGTTGTCTCATCGTGCCAGTAATACGGTGCCAGTGCTTGATTCCGATGCTCTGTTAGAAGCTGCGTACCTGCTGAATACCACGGCCCGCGTACTGAGCTATAACGGATGGAAAGATGCTCCAGCGATCGCCCCGGCGTCTACCCCGCAAGAAGTCTAGAGCGATCGCCCACAAATAAGCTGATACATCCAGCCTTCGGCAAATGCCGGGGGCTTTTTGCTTTGCAATCAGTGGGAACCCTGCCAGCAGATTTAGCGAGGCTCACTGTGCCGAAATATCGATATAACGGCGACCCTACAGCGATCGCGCTCCCTACTGCCGAAGGCGAGCCGCCCCAAGAGGTGCAGCTTGTGCCAGGGGCTGAGGTTGAACTGCCCGATGATTTGCTCTATGTGCAGCGGCTGATCGTAAAGGGTCGGCTAGAGCCGATCGTTGCCGACTCAGCCGAGGTTGAGTCAGTCGAGGCTGGGGCGATCGCTACTGGGCGCAAAGCTGGCAAAGCAACTACTGGAGGTAACGGCTAGTGACATTTTTTCACGGCGTTGAGGCCCGTTACGTTGACACGGTGCCACGTCCGGTCACCGTAGTCCCCAGTTCAATTATTCTTTTGATCGGTTCTGCGCCGACTTACAAGCTAGCCACTCCGGGTAATGC
>DATNOW010000870.1:0-7203 GCA_036703515.1 Chroococcidiopsis sp. | reverse complement strand
CCCTCTGGTATTACCGATCGCTGATCCATGCCTTTCGCCAGCATCCCCCCTCACCCCTAATCGACGAACTCGATCGCGTGGTCACAACGCTAGAGCAACTGGTGCTAGAACAAGGGGCGGTTTAGGGCAACCCAACGGCTGCGCCTGGCCTGATGCCATAAGGGGACATCTAGGACATTTCTGTCGGGACGTTTCTGTGTTTCCATCAAGTCTGGATAATGCCCGTGTCATGCCTGTGCCATGCCTGCGTTATGCCCGGTTTTTCATTAACCAAACATTCTCGTTTACCTCACGGTTTCCCTTTAACCCGCCCGACACATTGACGCTTTCTATGAAAACTAGATCATAGCGATCGCCATAGTGTTGATTAACTTCCTCACGGCTAATCGAAAACGGTGGCCCTGCCATCAAGCTTTGATCGTATTCATAGCAAATTAATAGCTGTGGTGCGCGATTGGTAATTGCCATTAAATGTGCTGTGTATCGACCGCGCATGTCTGGGGGCAATGCTACTAACGCCGCCCTGTCATAAATGGCATCGACTGAACCGAGCTGATGCCCCAATAGCTGAAAAATATCGCCAACGAATATATCGATATCGGGGGCGCTATAGTGAGCAATTGCGCCAACCATAGCTATTTTCGGCTCTAGACCCAGCCCTTCAAACAATTGCTTAATCGCGAGCTGGCTCAATTCAGCACCAGCAACCCGATAGCCCTGGGAAAGCAGCCAGGAAATATCCAATGTCTTCCCGCACAAGGGCAGAAATATCCGGCTACCTTGAGGCAAAGAAATCTGTTTAAAGTGCTTGACCAATAGTGGGTTGGCTTCACTTCTGTGGAAGGCAATATCGTTTGTTTCCCACTTTTGGTGCCAAAAACGTTCATCCATAAATGTTTTTTTGGGGAGAGGTGGTTGGTGGATAAGGGAAAATTTTAAAACCAAATCTTTAAACCTAGAATGCACCCCAAATGGCTCAGCTCAACAGCATTTGAAGAAAGCGGTTCACAGGCAAGCGATTCACAGGCAAGCGGTTCACAGGCAAGACAAACTATCGATCTAAACTGTTGGCGAAAGATATCGGTCTAAAATATCGGTGCGAAATATCTGCGAAAAATTTCCTGAGCCGTAAATAGAGTCTGCGTAAGTAGGATGTGACTGCTGTTAGGGCAATTTTGCCTTCAGGCTAAAACAAAAGAACAGCGCGCTCTACCGTCGTTATCATCTCAATTTAATAAGTTTTCAGTTTTGTTAGCCTTGCTGGCTAGGGCGATCGAGTTTGTTGAACTCACCAGTTTATGAAAATTAGAGGTCTGCACCGTGGATCTGATAATCACTATCCTAAAGCCTGAAGAGAGTTGCCTGTCATAGTGCGGTGTGGTCAAAATTCTTGGCCCGGCCTCAGTATAGGGAAGCAATCTAACCGATGCGATCAACCTTGGGTAGATGCTCTGGGGTAGATGCTCTATCTTGAAATTTCTTTGCCCACAAATTGTTGATCCAATTGCTCAACTGGTTGGGTGCTGACCTAACCAATCGGCACTGCAAGGTATAGCCAAACCGTAATAGGGGTGCCATCTACTGTAGTGGCATACAACAGGCAAAAATATTCGCCTGGGGTATTTTATTGGATTCAAGCTTCTGTCAGCAGAGCCAATGGATTCTGAAAACCCCTTTCAGCGCCATGGGTTCTCAAGAAGTCATGCAACGTTCATTCAAGCCCCCATTAATGAACATCATGATTACACAACCCAATCGTTCTAGTTCAGCGCTTGTCCAGCATTCTCCTGATGCTGCCTTGAGAGACTACAAACCCTCTGTGCTTATGCAAGAGATGGTTGAAGGGTTTATCGATGGCGTTTTGATTTTGACAGAGCAGGGCAAGGTGCTCTGTGCAAATACAAGCGCTCGTGAAATTTGCCGCCAACTGATGCGCGATGTCGCCCAAGTGCGGCCGCTGCCGCAGCAGATTTGGCATATTTGCGAGCAGTTGATTGACAGTCGCAGCGTGCTACCCGACTATTTGGTCAGCCTAGAGGACGAAATTGTCTCAGGCAGTGCCATGATTCGGGTGCGGGCCCGGTGGCTAAAGCTACCGACTCTGCTGCCGCACTGCATGATGGTGACGTTAGAAGATCGTCAGCAGTCGATTCATAACTTGGCTCTGGCTGAGGCGCGTCGATATCGGTTGACGGCTCGTGAAACAGAGGTTTGGCTGCTCAAGCGCACCAACTACACCTACAAGGCGATCGCCGCTAAGCTGCACATCGCCATTGACACCGTCAAAAAACACATCAAAGAGATTCATCGCAAGCGTGAAGCGTCCCAGTGGGACGATGCCTAATGTGCTTTATCTCAGTTTGCCTGTCCAATGGTGACGGCAGATTGATGCTGGCGCTGAGTCGATAAATGACTGAACCGCCTAAACCGACCGCAATGCGGCCGGTTTAGGCGGTTAGATAATTTGGGCTAATTTGGGCTAATCGGAACTAATTTGAGCTAATCTGGGCAGCGAACGCAACCTAGTTGACCGTGCTGACCATTGCTTTTCTGAGCAGTTTCAGCCCTTTCTTGACCCGTCGGGAAACGGTGACTGCACTGATACCCAGGCGCTCGGCGGTTTCTTTTTGGGTGAGGTCGTAGAGAAACACAAACTCTAAAACGTCGCGGGTGCGCTGTTCAAGCTGCACAAGCGCCTGCTGGAGCCGAATTTGGTCTTCTTGGGCCAGTTGAAAGCTGCGATATTGGCTATCGGGCAGCATTTCACCAAGGCAGGTCGAGCCTTCGTCTTCGTCGCGCATGGGCGCATCAAGGCTCAGCGGGGCGCGGTTGCGAAAGGCTAGCTTGATCTCTTGCCATTCGTCGATGGATAGCTCTAGGGCGATCGCCACTTCCATATCGGTAGGCTGACGGTGGAGCTCAGCTTGCAGTTCCCGGATGATGTGGGTAGCCTGGTGTTGCAGGGCCTGCCAGCGACGAGGAATGCGGACGGGTGAGCCCTTATCGCGCAGATAGTGCTGGATTTCGCCACGAATGTAGGGAATCGCAAAGGAGCTAAAGGCGTGGCCCTTGGACATATCAAAGCGTTCGATCGCCCGAATCAGCCCTAGGCTACCTACTTGCAGCAAATCTTCATAGCTCTCTGTGCACTGATTGACCCAGTGGTGAGCTTCTTTTCTGACTAGACCGAAATTTAGCTCGACAAGCTGGTTGCGAAGCCGAGGGGACGGATTTCTTTGATACTCACGTAAAAGCTGTAAGCTTTCACTTTTCAGTTCAGTTGAGACTGGGGTGTGCATGACGAAGTTCAGGTGTAAACAACCGCGATTCCAGGAAAATTAGTCGGGGCAGAAGCAAGTCCAAGGAACTCAATGGATATCCACTTCTTACGCAGACAGCGATACAAGTCAAGACCAATCAGAACATGAAGAGATAACCTTGATGTTACTGCAATTTAGATTGCTAATCCCCTGAAGTATTGGTGAAAACCCATAGTCTTTAGTCACACAATCGGCTGTGTCTAGCAGATCGTTTCATCCTGATTGATTTGTAAATTAAGCCTATTCGCTGATGCATCCTTACAACAACTGCATTTTTACGGAAATACGCGCGAGGCAATCGGGCAGAGACGTCGAGACGACGATTGGGCGGGAGACAGACATCTGGGCTACTGGTTTTTTATCGGCTGCTTTAACTAGGCATAGAAACGTCTAGAATGCATGATTTTGAACTATTTATACCAGTTTGAAGCGGCAAAAAAACACCCGTAAGTACACTGTTGAAGAATCGTAAATAAACTCTAGAACGTGGAATTTCAAACCCGCAATGCCAACGTCTTGAACTGAACGATGGAGGCTGAAATCTCTTCTAGGTAATGATTTACAAGTGTGGAAAGGAGTCGCTTGCCAAAATTGTGAGGCGTTATTTGCTGGCGAGAGTATTTTTGGAGCCAGCAATTTACATCTCTCAATCAAGAGCTTGCCATAGGTCGGGACGATCTCAAGAGGCTCGCTAAAAGCTTTACAAAATAAACATAATTGGTTAGATTTTTGCCAAATATCCCGGATGGTTGAGATCGGCGCACCCATCTGAGACTCTCCCGCGAGGCTAAAAAAGAGGAGGCCTCTAAGAAGACCTCCTCTGTCTGAAACGGCTAGAACTTAGCCATCGTATTACACCGTCGTATTACATCAATGCATTACACTGAGGCTGGTTCAACTCGCGCATAGAACAGACCCCGAATTTTCACATCTAGGGGTTCTTTGCCGCCCATGTCGGTGTCGGAAGGCTGAACGCTTTCAAAAGTGCCAGCCAGTTCTCCGGTGGCGCTGTCAACCTTGGCAACCTGCAGGGAAATGGTGCCTTTGCCGGTGTTGAAGCTCTTGATATTTTCGCGCGCCAGTTCTTCTTCATCTGCTGCGGGGAGTCCTACAGCACTTTCATAGCCAGCGGTGAGACCGCGACCTTTAGGATCGAGGAAGTTGGAGGTGCGATAAGAGGGAACGCGGAAGTCGCCTTCAAAGTCGGTGGAGGTGTTGATCCCCTCTAGCCCAGGCTGGGTTTTGGCCACGAGACCTTTGACGCTAAACAGGAACGGTACTAGCTCGCGACCGGGCAGCAGCACGGTGATGGCTTGGAAGTCAAACCCGCTCTCTTCGCTGAAGGTCAGGCTGCCATCTTTGTCGAAGGTCAAGTTGCCTTTGACTTGGTCGATGGTTGAGGTGTAGCGAGTCATGGGCTTGCCCGCCACATAGGCAGCATTTTGACGCTTGCTTGTAGGCTCTTGCTTAACGAAGAAGCTGGTTGGTTCTAGGCAGAGGTCGGTAAGCACATAGGATTGACCGGGACTCAGCGGAATGGAACCTCGACTGGTTTCTCCGAGCTGCGGACATTTGTTGGCTAGCCCGGTGCCTCTGATTTGTTCATAGGTGAGAGCAACGTTTGCAGTCGGAGCTTCGCTGCAAGCCGTCAACACACTTAGGCAGATAGCAAAGAATGCAATGATTAGAGCGCGATACCTCATGGTCAACCTCAATGCTGATGTAAAACGTAAAAAGATCCCTACCAGTGTCATCTTAAAAGCCGGGCTTCATTGGCTGGAGGCGACGATCCTAATTTTCCGGCCCATGAGAGTTGGGTGGTTGCCGGAGGGATTCGCTATATTCTCTATCAAGTCCGCTCTCAAAAAAAAGGATCGGCCTTGGCGAGGAAGCCCACAAGTACTTGATTTAAGAGTACATTGTGCATTTTACAAGACCTTGTACTCCTGTTTTGATCCCAGTCTTAAATTCAGTGTCTGGAGTGGGGCAAAAATTGCGGTTTGGGAATGGGCTGGGGCATGGATGGAGTGCGGCGCAGATCAGAGACTGTTTTTCATCTGATATCTTCGTATTAGTGGGTATTAGTGGTTTGTCGTGTTTGGCTATCGGAGTGCCCCAATGGCGATCGCCGGGATCATTATCCAGACTGAGCTTTAGCCAAAGCTAGAAATCTCAAACGACAGTAACCCTTGGGAACGCTGGCTGGCGCTAGTGGATTACTGGCGTAGGTTGCCAGCTTCGTTGACTGGCTTGAAGCTTTGCTTGAAGGTTGACCTGAAAGATGGTTTGAAATTTTGTTTGAAATTCGATCTGATGACGGAATCTCGTCGCTCTAGCAGATTACCCTGTTTTTGCCCTGTCGTTTGATTTCTGCCTGTGACTTCGTCTCCCCTACCGCTGACGCTGCTTAAAGATCCCGATCGGCTTGAGGCCAGACTTAAGGAAATCCCTCAGGAGCCGGGGGTTTACTTTATGCGGGATGGTAGCGACAACATTCTCTATATCGGTAAGTCGAAAAGTTTGCGATCGCGGGTGCGCTCCTACTTTCGCAGCGACAACTACCGCGACCACCGGATTACGGTGATGGTGATGCAGGTGGTGGAGATTGAGTTTATCGTCACTGATACAGAGGCCGAGGCGCTAGCGCTAGAAGCCAATCTGATCAAGCAGCATCAGCCGCACTTTAATGTGCTGCTGAAGGACGATAAAAAGTATCCGTTTCTTTGCATTACCTGGAGCGAGACCTATCCCCGGATTTTTATTACCCGTAAGCGCAAGCTGGGTAAACACAAAGATCGCTATTACGGCCCCAATGTGGACGTGGGGCTGCTGCGGCAAACGCTAAACCTCGTCAAGCGGATTTTTCCGCTGCGGCAGCGTCCTCAGCCGTTGTTTAAGGATCGCCCTTGTTTGAACTATGACATTGGGCGCTGTCCAGGGGTGTGTCAGCAGTTGATTAGCCCCGAAGACTACCAGAAGATTTTGCAAAAGGTCGCGATGATCTTCCAGGGGCGGACTCAGGAGCTAGAGGATATCCTGTCGAGGCACATGGAGAAGGCCGCAGACGAACTCAATTTTGAGTATGCGGCGCGGCTGCGTGACCAAATTCGGGGCATCCAATCGCTGGGGGCCGATCAGAAGGTGTCGCTGTCGGATGATACGGTGTCACGGGATGCGATCGCCCTTGCTGCGGATGATCAGCACGCCTGTGTCCAGCTCTTTCAGATTCGGGCGGGGCGCTTGGTGGGGCGACTGGGGTTTGTGGCCGATGCTCAGTCGGGTACGCCGGGGGCGATTTTGCAGCGCGTTTTAGAAGAGCACTACCAGACCGTGGATGCGGTGGAAATTCCGATCGAGATTTTGGTGCAGCATGAGCTGCCCGATGGCGAAATTTTGGCCAGCTTTTTGTCAGAGCACAAGGGGCGCAAGGTGTCGATTTATATGCCCCAGCGCCAGAGCAAGGCCGACCTGATCGAGATGGTAGAGCGCAATGCGGGCTATGAGCTGGCGCGCACCCAGCGGTTTGCCGATCGCAACAACCAGGCCATGCTGGATCTGGCCGAAATCCTTGATTTACCGGATTTGCCCCATCGCATCGAAGGCTACGACATTTCCCATATTCAAGGGTCAGATGCGGTGGCGTCGCAGGTGGTGTTTATCGACGGCATGCCAGCTAAGCAGCACTATCGCCGCTACAAAATCAAAAATCCGACGGTGCGATCGGGGCACTCTGACGATTTTGCCAGCATGGCAGAGGTGATTCAGCGCCGGTTTCGTAAGTATGACCGCAGCGCGGCGGGTGCTCCCTCTGGCGTTTCCTCTGGTGGTTCCTCTGGTAGTTCTTCTGGCGGCAATGGGGCGATCACCTTGGGGGGGGCTAGCG
>DATNOW010000869.1:0-2157 GCA_036703515.1 Chroococcidiopsis sp. | reverse complement strand
AAGGTAAAGGCGCTGCCTGTGCTGGCGACAAACGACCCGGCGATATCCAACTGGGCATCGGGGCCAAAAATGATGCCGTTGGGATTTAAAAAGAACAGGTCAGCGTTGCCATCGACCCCAAGGGTGCCCAAGATATCCGAGACGTCGGTGCCCGTCACCCGGCTAAAGATCGTCTCAATCCCGGCTGGGTTAGCAAAATAAACCCGCTGCCCGTTGTTAACGTTAAATTCGCTAAAGCTGTGGAATAGGCTGGTGCCCCGCAAGGCCCCACCATCGATGCGATCGCCCCGCCCGCCACGAATAATCACGTCCCGCGTCACCTCAGAGCGATCGCGCCCTAGGGTGCCATCGGGCGTAATCTGCGCGTTGGCGGGCAAACTCGGCACCACGCTGAGCAGCGCTACATCTGCCAGCAGCCCGCTGGCGAGCAGCATCCGCAGCCAAGCTCCCCTTGTATCCCTAACGCGATTATCCTTAACGCGATCCCGCGTGCGGAAAGTCGGGCATTCATCAGTTCTCGTCGCATCAAGATTTGGTGACATAAGGACGCTTTGCAGGATTGCCACTAAGAGGATTGCGAATAAAAGGGATTGCCCATTCGCCTGGGAGCATGAATTCACTCAGCCTAATGTTTGGCCAGATCTTCGGAATGTAAGGGCGCGGCCTTCAGATATGTCATATTTCGGTGCGTACGAATTTTCGGTGCGCACGAACGCTTTCTTGTCGTCGTTAGAAGACTCCAACAATCTAGCCAATTCACTATTTTTTGCAACCGTAGCATGTTTGTCTCCTCAGACATCAGACGCCCGCACCACCGCTAAACGCACCACCAGCCAACCCAGGTCAGTCACCTCTGGTGAGTGACGTGTGTCACCCCCCTCCATGAGGACAATCACCCACCCTAATGATCCGGATCGTCTCGCCCAATGGCGGAGTTCGGCATACTAAAGGGGACTCAACTCTAGCCGAGTCATCAACAGGGAACACACGACTTGCCGACAGGTTCTATCCGGAGACTGTCGGCTTTTTGTTGGGGATAGCCCACCGACGCCAGCTCATAGGCTCTTTGTCTGAACCGCTACAGCGATGGCCATATTATTGGGTAGGAAGTGAGTAGGGCTTAGTGCAGGTTGTAGCGTAAGCTCAGGAGCGGCCGATGACCGCTGCCTACACCGCTGCTTACACCACCGCTGCTCATCCCACTGTCTGCTCACATCGCCCTGTAGTTGGGAGAAGACCGATGAAAACACCGTTACGATGGCTTGCTACCCTCGCCGTGCTGATTGTTGTGACGCTATCAGGCTGGCTGGCCTGGCCCCAGCGTCCGTCGCAGGCGATCGCCAGTGCGGCCAACCAGTCTATGGTCAGCGAAGTGCAAGTCAGCCTAGGCACGACCGATGGGGCCTTGAGCTTTGTGCCCGATCGCCTCGACTTTACGGCCGGCAGACGCTACAAGCTGGTGTTAAGCAACCCCAGCCCCCAAAAACACTATTTCACCGCCAAAGATTTTGCCGACGGCATCTGGACCCAAAAGGTAGAAGCGGGCAATGTCGAAATTAAGGGCGCTATCCACGAGCTAGAATTGCGCCCCGGCACCACCGCCGAATGGTTTTTTACCCCCCTCAAATCAGGCACCTTTGAGCTGCGCTGCTCGATCCCGGGCCATGCCGAAGCCGGGATGACCGGGACGATTACGATCCGCAGCTAAAAGTCGCGAATTCAATCATTCCTATCCATCCAATTCCCTGTAGGGGCGCACCGATGTGCGCCCTTAGCCAAACGTGATGGGTTTCGACTGCGCTCAACCCACCACCAACCGTCGGTTGCAGGCTGAACAAAGCCGAAACGCACCGTTCTAGATCGCACTAGCCCAATCCTTGGCCCAGGCTAGGTTTTCGCGTACCCGATCCATGGTCAGGGCTTCCGAATAGAGCCGCAGCACAGGTTCGGTGCCGCTAAAGCGGATCAGCAACCAGCTTTGGTCGGCAAGCTGGAGCTTATAGCCGTCGATCGAGAGAATATCGGTCACGGCTTGCCCAGCAATAGTCTGGGGCGGGTTAGATTGCATTTGGTCGAGCAGGCGCGATCGCACTTCCATGCTGGCTAGGGGCAGGTCAATGCGATCGTAAGCCGAGGCAAAGCCCGTCGTCTGCTGAA
>DATNOW010000868.1:0-3193 GCA_036703515.1 Chroococcidiopsis sp. | reverse complement strand
CAGCCTCTTCCCACAACTCCGATTCCCGTTCCCCCACCCGTCACGTCTGGGGATGATTCGGATAGCCTGGCCGAAGTCGTCGATTATCGGGTTGTCGTGCGGGCTCGCGGTCGGGATGAGCTCGCCCAAGTGCGGACGCTGGTACCCGATGCCTTTTTGATTGCAATTCGTGGACGCGACTATGTCCAAGCGGGAGTATTTCGCGATCGCACCACCGCTGAGCAGCGCCGCCAACAGCTCCGTCAAGCCGACCTCAACGCCCGTGTCGTGACCGTGCTGCCCGATCAAAGCACCACGGCCAACCGTCCTCCCTCGCGCCCCACCCCGCCAACTAATCCCACCCCTAATCCCACCACCAATCCCATAACCAGCGCCACGTTTAATCTGCCCGAACCGTCGCCTGCCGCCCTCAGCCGGGGACAAAACCTGTGGGCGACCTACTACCTGGTTCACCAAACCAATACGTCCTCAAACGGCTATCCGCTGCTCGATATGTCAGGGCGATCGCTAGGGGTGACCCTCTCCCATCGCGACTGGTGCGCCGCCGCCCTTCAGGGGACGGTGCTGGTACGCAACCGGCAGCAGGTCAACACCTACAACTTTGCCGGACGCGGCGACAGCGAACAGGTCGACTGCTCCCGCTTTTACCCTGGCTTAGCCAACATTCGCGACACCAACCGAGTGCGCTTTACCAGTGCACGGGGAGCCTATGGTGATGGTGTGGATGGTTTAGCTCTGACCCCCTACCGCTCTATTGCCGTCGATCGCACCCAGATTCCCATCGGCTCGGTGGTCTACATCCCCGCCGCTCGCGGGCAGCGCATCACCCTGCCCAATGGCGAAACAGTCGTCCATGATGGCTATTTCTTTGCGGCCGATGTCGGTCATGCCGTGCAGGGCAACCACATTGATATGTTTATCGGCACTGCCGAGCGCAATCCCTTTAGCTTTGCCACCAGCCGCGACTCTGACACATTCACCGCTTATATCGTCAACGATTTCCAGATTCGCCAAACGCTAGAAGCCATGCATCGCACCACCAGCGGCATGGCCGTGCAATAGGGAATGCGGGAGATAGCCACCATTCAGGGCAGATAACGGTAATTTCGGTAATTTCGATAATTAACGCTGATTAACGGTAATCACGGATGAGAGCGCACCCTATTTCGATCATTTTCTAATCGATCCGATTCGATCCGATTATGTGATCCAACGGACAGATGGGAATACTTGGGGGATAACGCGCAAAAGCAGTGAAACTGCCCTGATGTATGTGGCATAGGCTTAAAAATATTGCCCTTAGCCTCAAAACCTACGGGATCTTAAGTCCCGATTGGGCGGTTCGACGTGAAACCAGTCGAGCGTTGTGCGATCGCCCACCGCTCCAAGCTCACCAGTGGTTTGAAGTCCACTGCAAACCCTACGGCATCGATCCCTCGATCGCCCACTTTGCCTACAGCCATCTAGCCCGCTATTCGGGCTTACCCGTCGCGCGCGTCATGCCCAGCGATCGCCTCGAAGCCGACCTGCACTGGACTTCGGTCTGCTGGTTTGACTGGGAGATTAGCCTCTGCGACGACTTTTTCCAAGAATTTGGGGTAGATATCACCGATCGCCTCTACGGCTGGACCCCTGAAACCGTAGGTGACTTGCTGCGGTTTCTCAACCAGGCCCTAGGCGATCGCTAGCGGTTTCAGTCCCTACGGGCACACTGTTCCCACAATCGTTGGCACTGCTGTCGGCGTACCTTCACAGACAATCGACCAACTGGTGGCGTTGCCGTCACTCATCACGCCAATCCAGACGCGACCGGCATAGCCCCGCACAGTGCCAATCGGCACAGCCGTCGTGCTGGCGATCGCACTCGTGCCCGCCCCCGACGGCACCGAAGCATAGGTGTAGTTTCTAGAATCAGACAGCCCCATCGCTAGATCAGACAGGGTGCCAAAGGCTGACTTTTCAGTAAAATAAGCTTGCTGAGCGCGGTTAATCGCCCCGACGTAGGTTTTGGCCTCCGCCTGTCTGGCCTTATTCGACTGGCTCAAAAAAGAAGGCATGGCGATCGCCGACAGCATGCCAATAATAACCATCACCACCAGCAGTTCGAGTAAGGTAAATCCCTCTTGACTGCGCCTAGCCAGGATCAGGGAAATGAAGGGTTGGGTGTGTAGTTCCGCTTTCATGACAGTGGGGTGAGGGTGAGGTGAAGGTGAAAGAACATCGTTTAGAGGTACGGTGCATCACGAAAGTGCAACCCTGTCCACGGCAAAACTTGATCAACGCCCAGGTTGATTGACAGTTAGGCAGATCAGCCGATGAATTCAATTAAAAAAACAATATTCCCGTTGGCTGAATAGCCTGAAGCCTCAGGCTACTCGCGATATTTTCAAGCCCAAATCAAGACTCAGTCACGGCTGACAACAGCCCGCCACTGAACATAACGTGAGCAGGTAGCGCCCATGCTGATCCACTATTCAGAGAACGCAATCCGTATCCGGAACTACCTCGGGTATATTCACTGACCAAAATTTAAGTGGTTTGACGGATGGGACAGATACCCGTACTAGCAAGGTTTCTGCGTGATTTCATTCCCACGCTTTCCCTACGCCGAATGCTGCGAGTCGGCATAGGCATCGTAAACCGCACGGACGTTATACCAATTCAAAAAAATCCGGGCGACTTCAAGCGACAGTTGGGGCTTGCCTTGGTTAATCAGCCATTGCAATAGGGGCGACATCGTCCGCTCGTTGAGCAGCCCGCCCAGCGACAAAATGCCCCACAGGGCGCGATGCAGCCAGGTCATCTGGATCATCATCCGCACCTCCCAGGTTGGGTGCTTTTGGTAAAACAGCACGCCCATCCGCCCCCGCTGAATTTCGCGATCGATTAGCTTGGGGATTTGCTCTAGCGAAAACGGCGGATGCCAGTGATAACCGACCGCATCGGGGCATTTCACTAAGGTCAAGTTAAGCTGCTTCAGCCGCACGCCTAGCTCTAAATCTTCCCAGCCATAGAGCTGAAATCGGGTGTCAAAGGGCCCCGCTTGCTCTAGCCACCGCCGGGCGATCGCCACATTGCCCGTGGCAAAATAGGCCGCCGAAAAGTCAGTCACCTTAAACGGTTCGCTCGTAGGATTGTCAAAATTGCAGGTGTTGATCACCCGCCCATAGGTAAACAGGCGATCGCTCCCCAG
>DATNOW010000867.1:0-2964 GCA_036703515.1 Chroococcidiopsis sp. | reverse complement strand
CGAGAGGATGACAGTTGCGCCCCTGAGTGCGGCGGCCCAAACCCGTCAAGCTTTCTTGGCCCATCTGCTGGCAGTGGGTCAGCGATCGCCCCTTACTGTCGAGTGGCTGAGTCAATGGCGCGATCGCGCTACGGTGCGGGTGAAGGAACAAACCATTCCCAGCAGTCGCGATGAAGAGTGGCGGTTTACCGATCTGTCGGCGCTGCTGGCGATGGACGTGGTTGAGGCGGCTCCTGTTAGCGTTTCAGCCGCCGATATTGCCGAGTTCATTTTGCCCGAGGCCGCACATTCACGGTTGGTCTGGGTAGACGGCCGCTATGCGGCGGAGCTCTCAGACGTGACGGCGGTGCCAGATGGTGTGGCGATTGGCAATCTGGCGTCCCTGTCTGCGGAGCAGCAGAGCATCGTGCAGCGCTATCTGGCCACCCAACCCGGGGCTGAAGAGGTGTTTACGGCTCTCAATACTGCTAGCTTGGCAGATGTGGCGGTGGTGATCGTGCCCAAGTCAGTGGCGATCGCCCCTCCGATTCACCTTTTGCAACTCTCAACCGGTACTGCCACGAGCTTGCAGCAGCCCCGCACCGTAGTCATTGCCGAAGTTAACAGCGCCCTCACCCTGGTCGAAGACTATGTTGGGCTGGGTGAGACTGGCTCATTCACCAACACCGTGACCGAAATCTGGGTGGGTGAAAATGCCCAGGTGCACCATACGCGGGTGCAGCGAGCGGCACAGGCGGCGGTTCACATTGGCAAAACGGCCGTGTCTCAAGCCCGCGATTCGCGCTATGCGATCAATGCCATTGAGCTAGGGGCGGCCCTCTCGCGCCACCACCTCGAGGTTTATCAGACCGGCGAACAAACCGAGACGATTTTGAATGGGCTAACCCTGATCAGCGGCGATCAGGTCAGCGATACCCACAGTGCGATCGCCCTGAGCAAACCCTACGGACGCACTAACCAACTGCACAAGTGCATTATTGACGACCGGGGGCACGCCATTTTTAACGGCAAGGTGTCTGTGCCTCGGGCCGCCCAGCAGACCGATGCTGCCCAGCTCAACCGCAACCTGCTGCTGTCGCCCAAGGCGCGGGTAGATACCAAACCTCAGCTCGAAATTGTGGCAGATAACGTCAAATGCAGCCACGGGGCTGCCGTTGGGCAACTCGAAGCCGACGAGATGTTTTATCTGCAAAGTCGCGGCATTGATGCCGCCAGCGCGCGGCAGCTATTGATCTATGCCTTCGCTTACGAAATTTTGGCTCAGATCCCCGTGCCGTCGTTACAGCAGGCGTTGACCCAGGCCGTTGCCGCCAAGACGTGATCCGCTCTGATTTTGACCGATCTTCCCAATCCACAATTCCAGACTGGCAGGGGCGATCGCCCTCCAGCAACGGCCGCTAACCACCGCTCCCTCCCTCCTGTGCCCTCCTCCTTTACTCCTCCTCGCCAACTATGACCCTCGCTCAAGAACTCACCCTCGCTGCTAAAGTTCGCGCCGACTTTCCGATCCTGCATCAGCAGGTGCACGGCAAGCCCCTCGTGTATTTCGACAACGCGGCTACGTCCCAAAAGCCGAAGGCCGTCCTCGATGCGCTGAGACACTACTACGAAGCGGATAACTCAAACGTGCATCGAGGCGTGCATACGCTGAGTTCGCGGGCGACAGATGCCTACGAGGGGGCGCGGGACAAGGTGGCGGCCTTTGTTAACGCAGCGTCGCGGCAAGAGATTGTCTATACGCGCAACGCCAGCGAGGCCATTAACCTCGTGGCCTATGCCTGGGGCAACGCCAACATTCAGGCGGGCGATGAGATCATCTTGACGGTGATGGAGCACCACAGCAACCTGATTCCGTGGCAGCTTTTGGCCCAGCGCACCGGGGCTGTGCTCAAGTTTGTCGAGCTTACCGACAGCCAAGAGTTTGATTTAGAGCAGTTTAAAACGCTGCTGTCTGACAAAACCAAGCTGGTGGCGGTGGTGCATGTTTCCAATACGCTGGGCTGCATCAACCCCGTCGAGGAAATCACGGCCCTGGCCCATCGCTATGGCGCAAAGGTGCTGATCGACGCTTGCCAAAGCGTGCCCCACATGCCCATTGACGTGCAGGCGATGGACTGCGACTGGCTGGTGGCATCGGGGCACAAGATGTGCGCCCCAACTGGGATTGGCTTCCTCTACGGCAAGCTGGATCTGCTGCGGGCGATGCCTCCCTTTTTAGGCGGCGGCGAGATGATTGCCGATGTCTTTCTCGATCATTCCACCTACGCCGATTTGCCCCACAAGTTTGAAGCCGGTACGCCGGCAATCGCAGAGGCGATCGCCCTCGGTGCTGCCGTCGATTACCTCACCGGGCTGGGCATGGACAAAATCCACGCCTACGAGCAAGAGCTAACCTCTTACTTATGGGCGCAACTGCTGCAAATCCCAGAAGTGCAGCTTTATGGCCCCCGCCCCAATAGCGACGCCAGCAACCGGGCCGCCCTGGCCTCCTTTACCACGGGCACGGTTCACCCGCACGACCTATCGACGATTTTAGACCAGGGCGGTATTGCCATTCGCGCCGGGCACCACTGCACCCAGCCCCTGCATCGCTATATCAACGCCCAATCCACCGCCCGCGCCAGCCTCTATTTCTACAACACCCGCGAAGAGGTGGATGTCTTTATCAAGGCCCTCAAGGAAGCGATCGCCTTCTTTGGCGATATTTTCGGCTAGGGCGATCGCCTGCGCCCAGGTTTTCGCTTCTCCTAAGTGGGTAAGATGCCCGCACCACGTTTTTTACCCTTTACCCCGCTTGGTGAGCGCAGCCGAACCACATCCCACTCTCCCTCCCTCCCACCGCCCCTTATTGAATCGTGCAGAGATAATACAGCCACATTTCGGTGTTGCCCTCTAGCGCTGCACTGCTCGTGATCTCCTGTCCGTCTTGCCAAGAATAGACGCGAATGTGCTCAAAACCTGGCT
>DATNOW010000866.1:0-3133 GCA_036703515.1 Chroococcidiopsis sp. | reverse complement strand
GACCATCGGCGGCCACCTTGACCTCTAGCCCTGCCCGAAACAGCAGCTTGACCAGCAGGCGACGGTTGAGTGGATGGTCGTCTACGACCAAAATGCGATAGGTGGGTTGTCCGGGGGCGAGCTGAATGCTTTGGCGAATCGATGGAGGAGGGGAGGCGATCGCCTCTTCCACCACACGTCCTGGAAGATGCAGCGTAAATGTGCTGCCCTGTCCCACCGTGCTGCGTACAGACAGATTGCCGCCCATCAGCCGGGCAAATCGCTGGCTGATGGCCAGCCCTAAACCCGTGCCCTGCTCGGTTTGCCGCCCAGCCTGGGCTTGGGCAAAGGCCTCAAAAATACTATCAAGCTCGTTGGGGGCAATCCCGACGCCGGTGTCTTCGATTTCCCATAGCAGCTGCACTGACTCCGGCTGGGGTGGAGACGCGACTGGAGAAGACGCGACCGGGGAAGACGTGGCGAGGGATGGGTCTAAGGTGGCTCGTTTGGCCACGGGAACCGTCGATAGGCGCACAGTCACCCGCCCTTGGGGGGTAAATTTGAGCGCGTTACCCAGCAGATTGATCAAGATCTGGCGCAGCTTACGTTCGTCGAGGATGACCGCAGGGGGCACGCTGGGGCTGATCTGGAAGGAGAGCTGGATGTCGCGATCGCTGGCCTGGGGCTGAAACAGCTGTTGGAGGTCAGAAAGCAGCGTTGCCACGACCACCACCCGTTCCTCTAAGATCATGCGACCGGCTTCGATTTTAGACAGATCAAGGACGTCGTTGATCAAGGTGAGCAGGTGGTCGCCACTGCGTCGAATGATATTGAGGTTCTCGCGCTGGTCAGCGCTGAGAGCAGGATCAAAGCTCATCAGTTCGGCAAAGCCCAAAATCGCATTGAGCGGCGTTCGCAGCTCGTGGCTGATGTTGGCTAAAAACAAACTTTTGGAGCGGTTGGCGGCTTCGGCCGCTTCTTTCGACTGCTGTAGCTCTAGCTCAATGTGCTTGCGGGCCGTGATATCTTGCCCAGTGCCAAACAGTTTGATAACTTGCCCCTGGTCATCGCGGAGGACTTCGCCGCGCCCAAAGATCCAGCCGATCATGCCGTCGGCGCGGAAAAATTGATGTTCGATCTCGTAGGATTGCCCAGCGGTCAGCGCTTGATAGACGCATTCTTGCATCCGCTGGCGATCGCTGGGCGGCAGCAGCTGCAAAAAGTCGGGATAGTCGGGTACGGGCTGGCTGGGGTCGAGCCCATAGATGCGAAACAGTTCCTCAGACCAGGTGATGTGTTGGGTGATGGGGTCAAATTCCCAACTGCCCATCTGGGCGATGCTTTGGGCTTTGGCCAGGGCGGCTTCGCTATAGCGCAGCTTTTCCTCAGACCGTTTGCGATCGCTAATGTCGTGGCTGACGATGGTGACGATCCAGGACTGGTTGGCCGCGTCGCGGCGGCAGGCGGCGGTTTCTGAAATCCAGCGCCAGGTGCCATCGCGATCTAGAAAACGATATTCGCTGGTGATGGCTTCCCCAGACATCAGTTGCGCATAGCGCGGCAGCAGCACCTGCTGCCAGTCTTCGGGATGGACATGCTCATACCACAGCGGTGGGTATGCCATGAGCTCGTCGGGGGTGTAGCCAAAGACGCGCTCGCAGCCGGATGAGCAAAATTCATAGCTCCAGTTCTCTGTGCTGTAGCCTTGATCGGCATAGCGCGAGGCGGTGTTTTTGATGTCGTCGTAGAGTCGGTAGCTGACAATCGCAGCGATCGCCCGGTTGAGAATATCGCTCAGCCGCGTCTGGGATTCTTGCAGGGCCAGCTCTAACTGTTTGCGATCGGTAATGTCGCGAATCAGCACCAGCACTTCATCGGCGTCGTAGACCACGATGCGGAGTTCTTCGTATTGAATGCGGTCGTCAAAGACCATTTCTTGTTCGTAGACCTGCATTTCTCCGGTGTCGAGCACCTGCTGAATCGCCTGAAGCTGACGCGCACCGCGCTCTGGCAGGCGATATTCGGAAAGATGGTGCCCGACGGGATCGCTTTCGGCCGGAATCAGATCGATCAGGCTATTGGTGCGGACATAGCCGCGATAAAATCCCTGCCGATCGATGCGCATAATCAGGTCTGGGATGGCCTCTAGAATGGCGCGAATTTGGGCTTCGCTTTGTTGCAAGACCGCTTCGGCCTGTTTGCGATCGCTAATATCTTTGAGTACGCCAATGATGCAGTCTTGCTCATCTAAACGGCAGACTTGGGCCGATAACAATACCGTGCGGAGCTCGCCCGTGCGAATCCGAAACACAGTCTCAAATTCTTCGACGCTGCCGTTTTGCAGCAGTTGGGTTTGAAACCAGTGGATATGCTCGGGCTGATCCCACTGGTTAAATGATTCACAGTATTGGCCGACCATCTCCTCTCGGGAGTAGCCTAAAAACTTGCAGAGGCGATCGTTGACGTTGAGGCATAGCCCTTCAGGGAATGTGGCAATCCAGGCCGGATCGGGGCTGACGTGAAAAATCGTCGAGAATTTTTGTTCTGAGACGCGCAGCGCTTCTTCAACCCGTTTGAAGTTGCTAATTTCGACCAGCACGATGCCGATTTTGCTGGGGCGGCCGTTGCTGCCGTCTAGGGGAAAATAAGAGCACAGCCATTGGCGGACGACCCCAGGCTGGCTGGGCACCGTGCCCGATACTTCTTGATTGAGGATGGGGGTGCCGGTGCGCAGGATCTGACGATAGAGCGGGGCCACAACTGGGGCCAAGTCGGGTATAACGTTGTCAATGGTGCGCCCCAGGTGTTCTTCTACGGAGGGGCCGTTGATTGTCGCTAAGATGTCGTTGACCTGGACGTAGCGCAACTGGGAGTCGAGGATGGCCATGCCGACCGGGGCTAGCTTAAAAAATGCGTCAAACTGTGCTTCTAACAGCCCGTTGTAGTCTTCGAGCTGATTGAGTGAGGCCAGCAGTTGGCGCGCCATGTTGTTAAACGATTGCCCCAGTTCGTTGACTTCGGTGATGGGGCTGGTTTGGACGGGCTGGCTAAAGCTGCCCTGGGCCAGTTTTTCGGCTGCAAGGTTAACAGACTGGAGGGCGCGTGTAATCCAGCGTGCTAGCAGTAAGCTGAGGCTGGCGGAGGCGATCGCCGC
>DATNOW010000865.1:0-9057 GCA_036703515.1 Chroococcidiopsis sp. | reverse complement strand
TCGTTTATCGTTCAATTTCGGGTACCCCACGCTGCGCCTTAGCTGAGTTTGGCGTTGCATTCTAAAATGAGCCGCTGATTTTCAATGGCGTGGGGCTGGATGTTTAGGGCTTGGCGAAAGGCATAAATCGCGTTGGAGTAGTCTCCCAGCGCCATGTAGCACAGCCCAGTGCCGTGCAGCGCACCAAAATGGATGGGATTGAGCGCAATCACCTGCTGACAGTCGGCGATCGCCTTGCGATAGCGATGCTGCAAATAATACAGCACGGCCCTGCGGTTCCAGGCTTCGGCAAAGTCGGGCTGCTGGTTAATCACCTCGGTCAAGGCCGCCTCCGCCGCATCGATCGCCCCCGCATCTAGCAACCGCTGAGCCTGTTCGAGCAATTGCAGCCCATGTACCCCCTTTTGGTAAAACCATCGTCTCCAGAGCTCTTGAGTTGCCTGAGCCCGCAGCGCTGCATTATCGTCTTTCAGATTTTTTAACAGCAAGTCAACTGATGGATCATTCATGGCAGGCAAGGAAAGGTGGGTCGCTGGATATGTTGCTAAGGTAGCATTAGCCTCACCCTGATTCCAAGGGAGGGAGGGGAGAGGGAGGGAAGGGGATTTTCAAGACATGGAGTAAGGCGTTCGCTCGCGAGGGGCGGGTTTTGCCCAGATCTCTGGGGATAGCGCCAATTCATCGGCTAAACCCGCCCGTACAGCCTGCGGTTTGATTCAATTCATGATTCCTGGAGCGGGCTAGTCCCTAGATGCAGATGGGGGCGATCGCCCACCTTGCCAAAAAGCGGAACCTGGGCATTTGCAGTATTTTTGAGTAGGATTTAAGCGAGCCTGTTGGAGTCTATGGGTTTTCCCTAAGTGCTGCCTATTCCATGCCGAAATTTGATGTAGATTCTGCAAAAGAGTCGCTTCGCTACTGGCAAAACCCCTAGTTTATGAAACACTGGATTAGACCATTGGCTCAATTTCAATAGATCGTAATTCACCCCATAGCTGCGAACGGAAGTCTTATGAAAGCGATGATTTTGGCTGCTGGTAAGGGTACTCGTGTACGTCCCATTACCTACACCATCCCCAAACCCATGATTCCGATTTTGCAGAAGCCGGTAATGGAGTTCTTGTTAGAACTGTTGCGTCAGCATGGCTTTACCGAAATTATGGTGAATGTCAGTCACCTCGCTCATGAGATCGAAGGTTACTTCCGCGATGGGCAGCGCTTTGGCGTGCAAATTGCCTACTCCTTTGAAGGCTTTATTGAAGATGGTGAACTGGTGGGTAAGGCCCTCGGTTCGGCCGGGGGGATGAAGCGCATCCAAGATTTCTCACCTTTTTTTGACGATACGTTTGTGGTTTTGTGCGGTGATGCGCTCATCGACCTAGACCTGACCGAAGCGCTCAAGTGGCACCGTGAAAAGGGGGCGATCGCCACCATCGTGATGAAATCGGTGCCCCGCGATGAAGTTTCTAGCTATGGGGTAGTCGTTACCGACGAAACGGGGCGGATCAAGTCGTTCCAAGAAAAACCCTCCGTTGAGGAAGCCCTCAGCACCGACATCAACACCGGCATTTATATCTTCGAACCCGAGATTTTAGACTACATCCCGTCTGGCGTTGAGTTTGATATTGGTGGCGACCTGTTTACCAAGCTGGTTGAAGTCGGCGCGCCCTTCTATGGCGTGGCTATGGACTTTGAATGGGTGGATATCGGTAAAGTGCCCGACTACTGGCAGGCGATCCGCGATGTGCTGATGGGCAAGGTCAAAAACGTCGCTATCCCTGGGCATGAGGTGGCACCCGGCATTTACACCGGTTTGAATGTTGCGATCAACTGGGACAAGGTCGATATCAAAGGCCCGGTCTATATCGGCGCGATGACCTGCATTGAAGACGGGGCATCGATCGTTGGCCCGGTAATGATTGGGCCAAACTGCCACATTTGCAGCGGGGCCACGGTCGAAAATAGCGTTGTGTTTGAATACTCGCGCCTAGGGGCCGGGGTGCGCCTAGTGGATAAGCTGGTGTTTGGTCGCTATTGCGTTGATAAGACTGGCGCATCGATCGACGTGCAGGCGGCTGCCCTTGACTGGCTGATTACCGATACCCGCCAGGTCATGCCCGAACAACCCCCCGCTGAACGGCAGGCGATCGCCGAACTGCTGGGCGCAGAAGCTAAATAACCTACAGGGGCACACATCGGTGTGCCCTGCGGGCAATCCGCCTTAGGATTTTTACCTTTAGGCATGGGATCTAGGGCGCACATCGGTGCGCCCCTACGGGGAATCCGCCCCAGGATTTTTACCATAGGCAAGGAGATTTAGGGCGCACATCGGTGCGCCCCTACGATATACGCCCGTTTGGGTTTTGATAGCCGGATATCGCCTAGGGCGTTTTGACTTCGACCTGGGCCAATTGGGGCGTGCGTCCGCTTAGCCCTGTCATCAAGCGCAGCGCAATATAGCGCAATGGCCACAGCGATCGCATTGCCCCTAGACCCCAGCGGCGCATCGCCATCAGCGGCTGCCAGTGGTTAGAAAATGCCCGGTCGAGCAGGTCGGTAAAGCCTAAAATCAGCCAGTTTTCTAACCTGCGCCAGCGCTCATAGCGCTTGAGCACGCGGGCACTGCCCAGATCTTCGCCTTGCTGGTGAGCAGTTTTGAGCACCTGGGCCAAGGCGGCGGCATCGCGAATCCCTAGGTTTAGGCCCTGCCCGCCTACCGGGTGGCAGCAGTGGGCCGCATCTCCCACTAATGCTAGGCGATGCTGGCTATAGCGATCGCTCTGCATCAGCTGCACCGGGAACAACAGCCGTTTTCCGTCAAGCTGCAACTGCCCCAACTGCCCGTCATAGCGGCGATTAAGCTCAGCCAAAAAGTCGGCGTCATCCAACGCCATCAGGGCCTCGGCCTGCTGATGGGGAGCGGTCAACACAATCTGGGCGCGGTTGTCGGGCAGGGGTAGGGTGGCAAACGGGCCGCTGCCCCAAAAATGCTCGCGGGCCACATTTTGGTGGCTCTTTTCAGGACGAATGACGGCGGTGATACACGACTGCCAATATTGCCAGCCGTGGGTGCCAATGCCAGCCTGCTGTCGGATGGGTGATTTTGAGCCATCTGCGGCTACTAGCAAACGCGATCGCACCGTTTGCAGTTGCCCATCGACCGCTACCGTCAGGCTAACCTGATCAGCCTGATAGTCAGCAGAGACGACGGTGGCCGGGCACAGCCAGGAGATATTTTCGACGCCCTCTAGGCAATCGAGCAGGGCCGACATGACGACGCCATGTTCACCGACATAGCCCAACGCCTCCGTGCCCAAATCTTGCGGCTGCAGGTTGACCACAGCGGGGTGGTGTTCATCCGCCAGACGGATTTGCTGAAATGTCGTCACCTTGGGCAGAATGCGCGACCAAACCCCCAAGCCCGAAAAGATCCGCCCTGACATCAAGGTTAGGTGGTAAGCGCGACGGCGCGACAGCCCCTGTTCAGGGCGATTTGCCTCGATTATTAGCACCCGCAGCCCAGAGTGTTTGAGCGCAGCGGCTAAGGTTAGCCCAACAATGCTGCCCCCGGCGATCGCAATGTCATAGTCTGCAATGTCACAGTCTGCAATGCCATAGTCTACGGTAGAAGCCATTACCAAAAAGCGATTTCAACGCAGCGTTTACAAATTTAGAGTTGCGAACTTAGAGTTACAGATTTTGTCTTAAGTAAAGTTAAGCACTGATAATAGTTCTATTGTGACGCGATCGCCCGCCATCAGCAAGCTACACGCTGTTATAGCCGTGTTATGGCTGTTGGCGATCGCTGTTAACGACGGTTCTGGCCTCCGGTACCCAACGCAATTTGGTTAAATTCATCACATTTTGTCAATATTCTCTAATTTCCCAGGGATAGGGCTGAATTTTTCACACACTAGAGAAAGCACAGGTTCTACGGTTGTTCCAAAGTGATCCCAAAGTGGTTCCACTGTAATTCCGTGATTTCGAAGTGATTCCGAAGCGATTCCGAAGTGATTCCGAAGCGATTCCAGAATTGTGATGTGACCTTGTGATGTCAGGGAATTGCCATACACGCTGCCTATCCCGATAGATGAGGTTAGAGTTGTGGGTGGCGGCCCTATGCGTTGTTGGAAAGGAGTTTAATTTATGGGTATTGCCAGCATCAACCCAGCAACAGGGGAAACACTAAAGGTATTTGAGCCGCTCACCGATGAGGCGATCGCCACCGCCCTCGAACGCTCCCAGCAGGCCTTTGAGCGCCATCGCCGCACCAGTTTTGCCCAACGGGCCGAGCGGATGCAGCGGGCCGCGCAGATTTTGATCGACCGCAAAGCCGAATTTGCTAAGCTGATGACCCTAGAAATGGGAAAACCCATTGGGGCGGCGATCGCAGAAGTGGAAAAGTCGGCGTTGGTCTGCCGTTACTATGCTGAGCATGCGGCGGAATTTTTGGCGGATGTGTCCATTCCCACCGATGGCGACAGCTTTGTCCGCTATCAGCCGATCGGGGCGGTGCTGGCGGTGATGCCGTGGAACTTCCCGTTTTGGCAGGTGTTTCGGTTTGCGGCCCCGGCCCTGATGGCGGGTAATGTCGGGTTGCTCAAGCACGCCTCGAATGTGCCGCAGTCGGCGCTGGCGATCGCCGAAGTTTTTGACCAAGCGGGGTTTGAGACAGGGGCCTTTCAAACGCTGCTGATCGGGGCTGATCGGGTGGCGCAACTGGTGGCCGATGAGCGCGTGAAGGCGGCGACGCTGACAGGTAGCGAACCGGCCGGGGCTAGTTTAGCCAGCCACGCCGGAGCGGCAATCAAAAAAACGGTGTTGGAGCTGGGCGGCAGCGATCCCTTTATTGTCATGGCCAGCGCTGACCTAGATGCCGCCGTGGCCATGGCCGTCACGGCGCGGATGATCAACAACGGGCAGTCGTGCATTGCGGCCAAGCGGTTTATTGTGCAAGAGGCGATCGCCGATGCCTTTACCCAAAAGCTGGTCGAACGGTATGCCGCCCTCAAAGTGGGCGATCCGCTGCTGCCCGACACCCAGATTGGCCCCCTGGCTACCCCTGCGATTCTGCAAGATTTGGTGCATCAAGTGCAACGCTGCATTGAGGCCGGCGGCAAGATTTTGATTGGCGGCGACATCAGCGCTTTGCCCACCCAGCAGGACGAGCGCCTGCGGCGGGGTAACTTTTACCCACCGACGATTGTGGCCGACCTGCCCACCGAGGCCGCCATTGCCAAAGACGAGCTGTTTGGCCCCGTGGCCATGGTGTTTCGCGTCCCCGATCTAGAGGCGGCGATCGCCCTGGCCAACGACACCCCGTTTGGGCTGGGGGCCAGCGCGTGGACAACGGTAGACGCTGAACGCGATCGCCTGATTAACGACATTGAGGCCGGTTCGGTCTTTATCAACAGCATGGTCAAGTCTGACCCCCGTTTGCCCTTTGGCGGCATCAAGCGCTCGGGCTATGGACGAGAACTGGGGGCTCAAGGCATCTACGAATTCGTCAATATCAAAACCGTCTGGGTCAAATCCTCGGATGTCTAGTGGGCTAAATGCCTCTCGGTTGCCCAGGTTACGTCTAGGTTGCACACACAGGTTATGTCTTGGTTAGACAGGGCGCATGACTACTAAAAATGGCATAGAGAATGCCGCCAAATGGGCACTCTTAACCTATGAGCGATGGGCCATGACAGTCCCATCACCGGATTTCAGCCAGGGGGGGAGCGATCGCTACAACGTCCCGCCATCCCGCGTCTCCCCACTGCCGAGCTTGGCCCCACTAACGGCCATCGGCACTTTCAAGCTTGGCCGTAAGTCCTGAAGGAAGATGCATCCTACTAAACCGCGACGATTTTTGGACTGGGCTGTCTCCCGGCCAATTTTCTAACCCTGGTTTGATCAACGCCGTCTTCCTGTCTTTTCCCATTGCTCCATCCCCTTTGGCGCTACTGCCACTCATCCTGCACTATCACAACTGGAACGGTGAACCCATGAGCGAAATGAATACAGCCGAACTGCTCGTCCGATGTTTAGAAAACGAAGGCGTTGAGTATGTTTTTGGTCTACCGGGAGAGGAAAATCTCCATGTCCTCCAAGCTCTTAAAACATCCTCCATTCAATTTATTACCACTCGCCATGAACAGGGCGCAGCCTTTATGGCCGATGTCTATGGTCGGCTGACGGGCAAAGCCGGGGTTTGTCTGTCAACCCTCGGGCCAGGGGCGACTAACCTGATGACCGGGGTGGCCGATGCCAACCTCGATCGCGCCCCGCTGGTGGCCATTACCGGGCAAGTCGGCACCGACCGGATGCACATCGAGTCCCATCAATATCTTGATTTGGTGGCAATGTTTGCTCCCGTTACCAAGTGGAATGCCCAAATTGTCCGCCCCAGCAACACCCCCGAGATCGTCCGTAAGGCGTTTAAGATCGCCCAGTCCGAAAAACCCGGCGCAGTCCACATCGACTTACCCGAAAACATTGCAGCCATGCCGGTTGTGGGTAAACCGCTAGGGCACCAAGAGATCGAAAAAGTTTACGCTTCATTTAAGAGCATCGAGCGCGCGGCGGAAGCCATTTCTAAGGCCAAAAATCCCATTATTCTGGCTGGTAACGGAGCCATCCGCGCCCATGCCAGCGATGCGCTGATGGACTTTGCGGTGTCGCTGCAAATCCCGGTTTCCAATACTTTTATGGGCAAGGGGGTGATTCCCTACACCAACCGCTTAGCGCTGTGGGCCGTTGGTCTACAGCAGCGCGACTTTATCACCTGCGGTTTTGAAAATGCCGACTTGGTAATCGCGGTTGGCTACGACCTGATCGAATATTCGCCCAAGCGCTGGAACCCCGATGGTGAAATTCCGATTGTCCATATCAACGCCACTCCGGCGGAAATCGACAGCAGCTACATCCCGCTGGCAGAAGTGGTAGGCGATATTTCTGACTCGCTCTACGAAATCTTGAAGCGGGCCAATCGCCATGACCAGCCTACTCCCTATGCCCTCGAACTGCGCGATGAGATCGTGGCAGACTACGAAGAGCACGCCACCGATACAGCGTTTCCGATTAAGCCCCAAAAGCTGATCTATGACCTGCGCCAAGTTATGGGGGCTGAAGATATTGTGATTTCCGATGTCGGGGCTCACAAAATGTGGATGGCGCGCCATTACCACTGCGATCGCCCCAACACCTGCATTATTTCTAATGGATTTGCGGCCATGGGTATTGCCATACCGGGGGCGATCGCGGCCAAACTCGTTGCGCCCCATCGCAAGGTAGTGGCGGTCACCGGAGATGGCGGCTTTATGATGAACAGCCAGGAACTGGAAACCGCGCTGCGGGCCAAAACCCCCTTTGTCACGATCATTTTTAATGATGGCGGCTATGGGCTGATCGAGTGGAAGCAGCACAATCACTTCGGTGAGTCTAACTTCATCAAATTTGGCAACCCCGATTTTGTCAAATACGCAGAGAGCATGGGCGTGAAAGGCTATCGGATTACATCAACCGAAGACTTTATCCCCACGCTCAAGCAGGCCCTCCTCGACGAGGTGCCTGCGGTGATCGACTGCCCCGTCGATTACCAAGAAAATCTGCGCTTTAGCCGTAAAGCAGGCGATTTAAGCTGCGCGATCTAAACACGTGAGATCCCTGAGTCAGGGCGCACATAGTAAGGGCGCACGTCGGTGCGCCCCTACAGGAAACTGGACAGATAGGAATTATTGAATGGTGATCCTTAAGGTCGATAGATTTCGGCTTGGATGCCCTGCTGCTGAAGCTGCTGGCGCAATTCTTCGGCCCGCGATCGCTCGCTAAAGGCTCCCATTTGCACCCGCGCCCCGTTGGGATAGTTGCGCACGTAGGCATCACCCACCGCAGAACGGGCTTGGTCGAGGCTGCGATCGCCACTGTAGTTGGTGACGACATAATAGAGCGACTGCTGCACCGGAGCCGAACTGGGCGCAGCCGCCACCGGGGTTGCCGGAGCTGCTGGAGCCGCTGGGCGGACTGAGGGCTGTGGGTTTGCCGCGCGGGGTGGGGTGGTGCGGCGGGGGGGCGCAGGCGCAGGGGTGACGGGTTCTGTCGTTACGGTGCGGGGTGGAGTAGCGCGACGAGGGGCTGCTGCCGTGTCAGAGCGATCGCGGGTCGAGCTAGAGCTGGGACTCGAAGCATTCTCTGTTGCCGGACGGGCTCCGCTGGCCGGGGAGGCTGCCGCAGAAGGCGCGCCTGTGGCCGGGTTGACGGCGGTTGAGTTAACGGCCGTTGGGTTAACGGCCGTCGGGTCTGCGGGCACTGTGACGCCCTCGCTTGCTCCACCCGACACCCCCGACGGCACACGGCTGAGGGTTTCTAAATTGAGATCGACAAATTCCTGATTGGTTAGGTCGGGCCCGGCGGGTAGGGGCGACGTTTCTGGGCTGGCCACTGGGCTCACGCTGACCTCAGGCGACGCGCCCTGGCCCAACAGTCGGTCTAGACCGAGCCGCTTAAAACTATCGGGATTAGTCAACAGATAGCCAAACGTGACGCTCGACAGCAACAGCAGCAGCATTGAGCCGATGCCTAGCGGCGTCAGCAGCGTTTGCAGCAGCCCCGGATCTTCTTCGGCTCTGAGCTGCGCTTCTTCTTCTGACAAGCTTTTTAGCAACTCTTCCGACGATTCGAGATAGCCATCTGGCGAGACCGCGTCGTCTACATGTGGGTGAAACTCGTGCCCCATCTTTGACAGATCCGGGCCGGCTAGCGGTTCTGCGAGAGGTGTTTGCCCTACTCCCAAGGGTGGAATTGCTGGCGATACCCCGTCCGCGATCGCCCCACTGCCTTCGTGCATGGCTCCATAGGATGCTGCCGATTGCGCCCTTGTTGTTGCTGTGGCTGCTGTGGCTGCGGCCGCTGCGGTGACTGCGGCAGCCGTAGCCGCGGCCAAGTCAGGCTGGCGATCGCTTTCCTTGGGTTGAGCGGGAGGCGTTTGCCGAGGATAACGTCCCCGCATCCGACGATAGCGGGCGAGTTCATCAGTCAGCTTCACATCCAAACTGCTCAGTGCCGTTTGCA
>DATNOW010000864.1:0-6778 GCA_036703515.1 Chroococcidiopsis sp. | reverse complement strand
CGTAAACTCCACATCAAAAGCCGTCGCAATTTGCGGCGTGAACTGGGCCAACTGGGTACTGACTTGGGCAAATTGATCGACAAACGGAATCGATCGCCGCGCTGGATAGTTATTAAACGACACCAAAATATTGCCCGCCCGTTCTTGGGGATAGAGGCTGCCAATCAGTAAATGCAGCTTGCAGCCCATGCTGTGACCCAGCCCATAGATCGGCAGATAGCGCTGCCTCAACACCTCATCGCGCAAATATTCCAGACCCAGGTTAAACGTCCGCACAACGCGCTGGGCGATCGCCACATGATCGAGCGTATTCACAAAGGGAGTAGCCACGACCACATAGCCGTGGTCGGCCAGGGCCTCTAGCAACGCCCGATAGGTGACGTGGGGAGCCGCCGCCACAAACGCCCCGCCCAAAAAATGCACCACCGCTATCGGCCGCGGAGGCACCAATACCCAATTGCCATAGACTTCACGCCATATCATTCGTCACACATCCGCATTCATCACACATCCGCATTCGTCACATATCCGCATTCGTCGCATGTGCGCATTCATCACACATTCGCGTCGCACATCCACTGGAGCCTTATCTATCCTAACGAGGCGGTAGGAGTAGACAGAGAATATTGCCAAGAAAAAATTCGTGGAACAGGCTGAAGCGGTTTTAGGGCAACGGATTGGCCAAGCTCAAGCAGCGGGTAGGGATGGCGATCGCCGTGCAGAATTGTCGAGAGAGGGTAGGATGGGGGAAGAATTGGACTAAACTTTAACTTTTCTAAAGGTCTTATGACGTTGATGGCTGGCTCATCTCTTCAGAATGGCAAATACGTCATTCAGGCGGTTTTGCACCAGAGTGATTTTGGTGTGACTTACCAGGCGATGCACACCTTCCTGGAGCAATCCGTCATCATCCAGACCTTTAACGATAGCCTGCGCGACCATAGCAATTTTGCCCAGTTGCGCCAGATGTTTACCGAAGAGGCCCGCAAGCGATCGTCTGCCAGCGGTAGCCAGCCATTTAAAATTGTCGATGGCTTTGAAGAAGGCGAGATGCCCTTTGCGGTGATTCAGCTAGGGGCAAATCAGCCTGTGCCCAAACTGCGCGAATGGCTGCCACTGACGAAACTGATTATTCCTGCCCCAAGCCCTGCTGCGGGTGCGGCTGAAAACGGAACGGCAAACGGGACAGCCAATGGAACGGCAAAGGGGACAACCAACGGCGCAGCCAACGGCACAGTTCTACAAGAAACGACGCAGGCGATCGCCACCGACGCCATGCTTGCGAATGGAGCTACCGAATCTCTGGCTGCATTGGTTCAGAGTCCTGATTTAGCAGCCAGCGGGATCAATGGCGGGCGCAACGGTAGCGCAATGCTCACAGAAGCGGCAAGCGCCACCGATCAGTCTACGGTCGCCCTTGCGTCTCCCCAGCGCCCGCCCGCCCGTCCGCTGAAGTCTAAAAAACGACACCTGCTGCCGATTGCCCTTGTGGTCACAGCCTCCATGGCCGGTTTAGCCGGGGCTAGCGTTGGCTGGATGCTGCGGTTTAACCCATCTCCTGCCGCGGCTGGCAGCGGCCCCGCCGAAGTTCCGTTTAACTTAGGCGGTGAACAGTCCTTTCCACCCACGGCAAACTGGCCGATCACCGAGCAATCGGACGTAACACCGCCCAGCAGCGGTCTTGCCGATTATGGCGGCTTCTCTGCCCCCCGCCGCAACCGCGAGCTGTATGTGCCAGAGGTAGCGCCACCTGTGGATGCTGGCAACAGTCGGCCTCGCACCTATGCGCCACAGCCCAATACGGAATTTCCCAAAGACGAAATTCCCGACACCCTGAGCGGCGATCGCCCCACCAAAACACCCGATTTCGACCCGCCTAGCGAGACGACCACCGAAGATCCCGTCATAGCACCGCCCCCGGAATCAACGACCAATTCGGCTCCCAATTCAGCTCCGGCAGAGCCTGCCAATAATGCACCAGCCCCCGCTCCTGCGGATCCACCGGCCGCAACCCCGACCGCGCCATAGAGATAGCGGGCGATCGCTCCCTGCATTCCCAACCTAGATTCTCAACCTGCCTTCTCCAACGCAGTCCTAACCGAATTCCAGTAATTAATTCCAGTGACTAATCCCAGTGACTAATCCCAGCACTAATCCCAAGACGGCACATAGTCAAAGAGCCATTTGAACTGCTGATCAGCCAGTTTAGTCGGGGTGAGTTTGTAGAGCCAGTCGCGGAAAAAACAGGCGATCGCCCCCTCTGCCTGCCCAAGCTGCCCAACCTGACGGGACGTACTAAACACACGCGTGACGCGATCGCAGCGACTGGCTTCAAACTGCCGCAGTTGCTCCGGCAGAGCATCGGACGCAATGAGCTGAGCTAGACGTTTTACCAGCTCAAAGCCATCTTCAATCGCCATGCAGCCGCCCTGACCAATGTTGGGCTGCACCGGATGGGCCGCATCGCCAATTAGCGTCACCCGGCCACGCCCCCACTCGCGTCCTAGGGGAATGCGATCGTAGATGTCATCGCGATAGATCGGCTGGTGCGCCAGCGCTTCCAGAATGGCCGGTACGGGGCCGCCATAGCCCGAAAACCGCGATCGCAGTGCATTGAGCCCTCCCCCTTCGCCATCATCGTTACCGCCCGCCTCCACATTGTCAAAGGCATAAAACGAGAAGCGCCCTGCCCCCACATCAAAATACCCAAAGCGATCGCCCTGCCCCCAAAACTCAGCCCAACTGTATTGGTCATCCAGCGGTAAACCAGCCCCATCAAAATAGCCGCGCCAGCAGCACATGCCGCTGTAGACGGCCGGTGCTAAGCGATCTTGCCCATGCAAACGAGCCCGCACGGTTGAATATAAACCGTCGGCCCCCACCAAAATATCGCCCGTCGTGCTGCTGCCATCCTGAAAGAAGACCTGAATCGCGTCTTCCCGCTCCTCAAAGCGCTCCACGGCACATCCAGGGCGCACCGTTCCCTCCGGCAGCGCTTCGTAGAGAATTTGCTGCAATTCTGAGCGAAGTAGGCAAATGCCAAGATTATCTTCTTGAATAAATTGCGGAGAGTTAATGTAGAGCGGTGCGCCACTTTTACTAAAGAAGCCGCCCTTGAGAATAGAGCCACCCTGCTGGCAGAAGCGATCGTAAATTTGCCCCGCCCACAGCAGCTTATAAACCCGCAGGGCATTGCGCTGAATGAAAATTCCCCCCGGCCCCGACAGCATGTCATGGAGCGATCGCTTCTCGTACAGCTCGACCTCCATACCCCGATCCAAACAAGCACGCGCCAGGGTCAACCCCCCAATGCCACCACCGATTACAATTACCTTCAAGGCGCTCTCACTCCTGAAAAAAGAGCATTTTATCTCCACAGCCTAACGTTCCGGTTAAGCGCCTGCTAGCAACCTCTACATCTACACCAAAAACTTTCGGCAATCCACACCGACTGGGTTATTACGCGGCGATTTTATTCACCACGCTGCTGTTTTCAGACTCTCCACTTCTTGAAAATGAGCATCGCGTGTTACTAGAATCAAAGCGTGTTGCAGTGCAAAGGCTGCGATCCAGACATCGTTTTCCGGTAAGGGACACCCCTTGAGCCTTAGCTTGTTTTTGACCTCACCATATTGCCCTGCGGTCTCAGCGTCACACACTAATATTGTGCTGCCAGCAGCTAATTCATCAACTCTTGCTAAGTTTGCTTCAACTCGTCCTGACTTTCTAGCTCCATAACACAGCTCACCAATAACAATGCTTGGGATGAAAATTTCACTAGCGTGAGTAAGATTGTTTTTGACGATCGCTTCATCTGCAAAAAGAGCAATAACGATGTTGGTATCAAGCAAAAACCTACCACTCATCAATATCTACCCGCTCACAATCTTGCGCGATCGCCTCACGCATTAACTGAAGGTCATCAGAAGGAATTGAACCCGCAAAACGCAATAATTGCTGCCCTGGTGTACCTCGAACTTCCGCTTTTGCCAACGAGCGAACGAATTCAAGCACCTGCTTTTGCAAGGGCTGAGGCATAACCTTCAATTGTTCAACAACCTCGTCGATGATAGGAATACTCATATTGCCCTCCTTGTCACCATCCTACACCGCTTATTCAGAGAGCGATCGAAGAGCAGATTTTAATGCAGATCGAGGGTTACAAGGATGCCTTCGCCGGGGACTCCAGCCGCATAACGTCCCTGGTCAGCAGTTGCAGAGACGTTTGAAATTTCACAAGTGGTTTGGGTAAATCCGCTACACCAGGGGTGTTAGGCCACGCCCACTACAGCCGACATTAATCTTCGGCAGATTGCTTGCTGCTTCAAACAAGAAGAGATGCGCTATCGTCTGGTCATTGACCTGTCTACGCTTGATGCATGAGTCAAGGGTAGACAGGTCGATTAACCCTCTACTTTCCTACTCTAGTTTTGTCATTTGCATCCTTTTCTATTCGAGCATTTCCAAGTTGCGGACTGCGCCTTGATCGGCACTCGTAGCCAGTAGCGCATAAGCCTTGAGTGCGGCTGTTACCCGTCGCTGCCGAGGTTGGGTCGGTTTCCACGCCGCTTTGCCTTTTGCCTCCATTGCCTCTCGACGGCTGGCTAATTCTGCCGCTGATAAATCGACATTGATGCGACGATTGGGGATATCAATCTGGATCAAATCACCATCATGCACCAAGGCAATATTGCCGCCGGCTGCCGCTTCTGGAGAAACATGGCCGATCGAAAGTCCCGAAGTCCCGCCGGAAAAGCGACCATCGGTTAATAAGGCGCACACTTTACCCAAATCCTTGGATTTTAGATAACTGGTCGGGTAAAGCATTTCTTGCATTCCTGGGCCGCCGCGCGGGCCTTCATAGCGAATCACGACCACATCGCCCGCTTTCACCTCATCGCTGAGAATGCCTTTGACAGCAGCATCTTGACTTTCATAAACTCGCGCCCGCCCTGTAAAGACATGAACGCTTTCGTCTACGCCTGCCGTTTTGACAATACAACCGCGTTCCGCCAGATTCCCATAGAGCACAGCCAGTCCACCCTCGGCGCTGTAGGCATGTTCGGCGTTACGAATGCAGCCCTGCTGTCGATCTAGGTCGAGGGAATCCCAGCGGGTCGATTGACTAAATGCTTGCTGAGTCGGAATTCCGGCCGGCCCCGCTTTGAAAAAGGTGTGAACGGCTTCGTCATCCGTGCGCATAACATCCCAGCGATCGAGTGCTTCTTTCAGCGTCTGGCTGTGCACCGTTGGCAGGTCGGTATGAAGCAATCCAGCCCGATCAAGTTCCCCCAGAATGCTGGGAATGCCGCCAGCCCGGTGAACATCCTCAACGTGATACTTCTGGATGTTCGGTGCCACTTTGCAGAGTTGAGGCACACGGCGGGAAAGGCGATCGATGTCGTTCAACGTAAAATCAACACCTGCTTCGTGGGCAGCGGCTAATAGATGCAGAATGGTGTTGGTCGATCCGCCCATGGCGATGTCTAGCATCATGGCATTCTCGAACGCTTTAAAACTGGCGATCGAGCGGGGCAGGACTGACTCATCGTTCTGCTCGTAGTAGCGACGCGTCATGCTAACAATGGTGCGTGCGGCGGTGAGGAAGAGATCTTTACGGTCGAAGTGGGTCGCCAAGACAGTCCCGTTCCCTGGCAAGGACAGACCGATCGCCTCGGTCAGACAGTTCATAGAGTTGGCGGTGAACATGCCGGAACAGGAGCCACAGGTTGGGCAGGCAGAACGCTCATATTCTTCGACCACCGCGTCGCTAACCCGATCATCGGCAGCCACCACCATCGCGTCTACCAAGTCGAGTTTATGTTCTGCCAGCTTTGTCTTGCCCGCTTCCATCGGCCCGCCTGAGACAAAAATGGCGGGGATGTTGAGCCGCAGGGCTGCCATCAACATGCCAGGGGTAATTTTGTCGCAATTGGAAATGCAGACCAGTGCATCGGCGCAATGGGCATTGACCATATACTCGACGGAATCGGCGATGATCTCCCGCGAGGGCAGGCTGTAAAGCATCCCGTCATGCCCCATGGCAATGCCATCATCCACTGCGATCGTATTGAACTCCTTCGCAACACCACCCGCTGCTTCAATCTCACGACACACCAGTTGACCCAAATCTTTGAGGTGAACGTGACCGGGCACGAATTGGGTAAAGGAATTGGCGATCGCAATAATGGGCTTCTCGAAATCCTCGGTCTGCATCCCGGTAGCACGCCAGAGCGCACGAGCCCCCGCCATATTGCGTCCCTGTGTGGAGGTTTTCGATCGATAGGTTGGCATGGTTCGTTCCGTTAAGCTAAGCGTTATCTAACAATATAAATCTTGACGCTGCAACTAAAATAGACAAGATAGGTTCTTCCCTCACACAAGAGCCGCGACCACTCACCGACAGCCAGAACATTGCTTTATCGCCCTAGCTGTTACTTGCTCACTGCATAGCAATAACAGTCTCGTGGCTCTTTAGACATACTGGGGTGAATAAACCACCGCTTTAATATACCTTCTCTCTGCATTCCAACTTTTTCCATTACTCGCACTGATGCAGAATTTTCGAGATCACAAACAGCCCAGACTCGATAAATCTGATCTTGTCCTAATGCCCAATCTGTCAACGCTTGGACAGCTTCTGGCATATACCCTTTACCCCATTCTGATTTTGCAAGAACATATCCTAAATCTGCCTTAAAGTTATTGATGCGGATTTCGACCATGCCAATGAGCTGAGCATCTTCCTTGCGAATCAGAACATAAGGAAATGCAGAAG
>DATNOW010000863.1:0-2227 GCA_036703515.1 Chroococcidiopsis sp. | reverse complement strand
GTGGGTAGCTCAGCCCGCACGCGTTCGAGAATTTCGGCAACCTGGGCATCGCTGACGCTAAACCACGATGCCACCCGCTGCGCCACCTGATCCACCGGCAATCGCTTTAGCAAACGGGCGATCGCATTATCCGACATCGGTTCTACCGAATCATCGCCCGCCACACCGCTAACATCTGGAGCATCTGGATTTTCTGGGGCCGAGCTTGGTTCCCCCTCACCAGACACATCTCCGGACACATCTCCAAGCAAGTCAACATCAGAGGGTGCGCTATCATCACCCTCCCCAGCACGCTGCGCATCCATAGTCCCCTCTGCCAGAATCCGATCAGGCTTTAAGTCATCGTGATGGGTCATGGGTCACGCAATAACCACTACACCGGCAATTGTTCAATGCCTTTATTATTGCCGATCACCACCATCAGCCATCCTTTTTGCAGGCGCAAAACTGGGCTGGGGTTAATTTCAAATTTACCCTCTTTGCAAATCGCCAGCATGTTGAGCCCATAGTGCTTTCGCAGCTCTAGCTCCATGATGGTTTTGTTGTCAAAGGCGGCAGGCACGACAATTTCCACAATGCTGTGGTCGGGGTCTAGCTCAAACCGATCGAGCAGGCCGGGGCGGGTTAGCGTGCGGGCTAAGACACAGCCCATTTCGTGCTCTGGGAAAACCACATGGTCGGCCCCAACCCGTCTCAGCAGCTTGCCGTGGATTTCGGATGAGGCTTTGGCGACCACATGGGCCACACCCGCTTCTTTGAGGTTGAGCGTGGTGATAATGCTCTCTTGGATGTAGTTGCCAATGGCGACGATCACCGTATCAAACTCAAAAATCCCTGCTTCTTTGAGCGCCGATGGCTCGGTTGAGTCTAGCTGAATGGCGTGGGCCGCAATCTCATCTGACAAAACCTGGGTGACGCGACGCTCATCAGAATCAACCCCCAGCACTTCGTAGCCGAGGTGGTGGAGGGTTTGCGACACGGCTCGCCCAAAACGCCCCAGACCAATGACTGCAAACTGACGATTATTAGCCCGCAGACCTTTAAAGAAGCTGAGGGACGGCAAAGAAGAGAAACTCACAGACTCTCCAGGGTTAAAAAAGTAAAGGTGAATGACACGCTAAGGATCGCGAATTGAATAATTCCTATCCGTCCAGTTCTCTGTAGGGGCGCACCGCTGTGCGCCCTTGCCCAAGAATTTCAGGTTATGAAATCCATGATCCTAAGGCTATTTCAATATTTCTAACGTAGCAAGAAAAGACATCGAGTTATTGAGAGTTATTGAACAGATTAGCCTCTAACTTCAGGAATCAAGAGCCGTGCTGTGATCGTGTGACACTTCTCGCTTTTGCGCCGCTAGGTTTGCCTTGGCCCGTTGCCAGAAGGTTTCCAACTCCTCTAGGGAATAGTCAGCGAGGGGGCGATCGGCGGCGGCTTCGACTTGAGCAAAGCGCTGGACAAAGCGATGGTTGGTGCTTTGCAGGGCCTCAAACGGGTCGAGGTCATACCAGCGAGCAATGTTGATCAGCGTGAACAGGATATCGCCCAGTTCGTCTTGCTGTCGGGCTTTGGTTTCGGTGGCGATCGCCTGCTGAAATTCCCCCAGCTCTTCCTGAAATTTAGCCCAAACGCCCTCGACATCCTCCCACTCAAATCCAGCCGCCGCTGCTTTTTTAGAAATTTTCATGGCGGCCATCAGGGGCGGCAGGCTGCGGGCATAGCGGCTGAGGCGATCGCTCAGGGTCGGGTTCTCGTGTTTTTCCTGTTCTTCGTTGGTTTTGATCGCCTCCCAGTTTTGATGCACCTCGTCCACCCCCTGCACAACAACGTCCGCAAAGACGTGGGGATGGCGGCGCACCAGCTTAGTGCTGATGTTGGCCGCGACGGTAGCCAGGTCAAACTGTTCGGCTTCGCTGGCGATCTGCGCCTGCAATACCACCTGCAGCAAGAGGTCACCCAGCTCATCGGCGATCGCCTCCGGTTGCCCCTGACGGATCGCATCCACCACCTCATAGGCCTCTTCAATCACGTAGGGCATCAAGGTTTCAGGAGTCTGGGCTAAGTCCCATGGGCAGCCGCCCTGGGGCGATCGTAACTGGGCGACCACCTCAATCAGCTTTTGCAGGGCGGCAAGGGTAGGCGTTAACTCTTGGGCAGCGGGGGTAGACATGGCAGCGACGGGTAGCAGACGACAGTGTTTACTCTAGCGCGATCGCCATTTCTATGGACA
>DATNOW010000862.1:0-4794 GCA_036703515.1 Chroococcidiopsis sp. | reverse complement strand
TTTAACATTAGCAGTACAGTCGCACTTCAATACACATGATCTAGAAAAAATGTCAATTTCTCTGCTGTTTTAAAGCCCAATTCTGTATGTAAATTGGCGGCAGATCATGAATTTAATCCCCTGCAGTTCTGGGATAGGGGCTTAGTGCTGTGTGCTGCGTGCTGCGTGCCGTGAACTGCGACGTGAGAATATTTGGCTGGATTCTTTCGGAAATGGGGCTGGAGCGGTTTTGAAGCGGTTCCGCCCAACGTAATACCGTGTTGGGATAATAACTGAACTGACGATTGAACTAATCAAATAAATTGACTGCTGGACTGGATGACTACTGGCCTGGATGACTGTCGGCCTGGATTATTGAGCGTTGGATTGAATCGCGCTCAGCACATCTTGAATCAGGCGATCGAGGTGAAATTCAAGCTCGGCGTTGTCATCATGGACAGGCGTTGCGATCGCTGAGATGGGGCTAGCAGGAGGCTGTTCTTGAGATTGGACGGCTTGGCTGATGTGGCGCACGAGGATATCGAGATGAGAGTCCATGAAGGTTGCTCCGGGTGGGTGACTGACGGCTGAAGCGGGGTCGAGATCCATACCATTTTGGTCTGTTGGTTGAATGGTCTCTATGTTCAAAGTACCCGCAATACCCTACCGTTCACCTCATGCCAGTGACTCACCTGAATGGATGAATGTAGCAAAAATAACCTTATAACTGCTTGCGCAAATATAATTGCCGGGGGCTATTGAGCAGCCAGGTGCTAAGGCGCGACTCAATTTTGTGCAGCCGATAGCCCGCTTTCCAGTACAGACGACGGGCCGCATGGTTGTTTTCTAAAACATGCAGATAGATTTCTTGATAGCCCCAGTCGAGGGCGATCTTGTCGCAGGTGGCCAAAAGCTGGTGGGCAATGCCTTGGCGGCGATGGTTTTCTTGCACGGCCAGGTTGGAGATGTAGAGATGGCGCGGCTGGTCGGCCGGCCAAAACATCGACTGGCGGCGGCTGAGTTCGACGGTGCCCAAAATCGGCGGGCTCGCGGGCAGGTTTCCGGGCAGGTTTCCGGGCAGAGCTCCATCGGCTAGGCCATCGCCTGGGCGATCGCCTGCCTGGGGCGCATCGGGGCGAGGGTCTGGGGCGATCGCCTGCGGTACAGCCACCAAGCAAGCATAGTGGGCCGTCTTCAGCCGCAGCCGACTTTTGAGATCTTCGTAGATGCCCATATAAAACAATGGGTACATCCAGCTCATCCAGCCCTGGCGATCGTGAAAGCTGCTAGTTAACACCTCCGCCAGTGTGCTTAGATCTTGCGTCCGCGCCGCTCGGATCATTGTCGTTCCAGGCAGGAGCGATCGCCCATGGCCGTTGACTCGATCAGAACCTATCGTCTCGGAGTTCAGTTCTGGGCGAAATGTAGACATAAACATTACAGGCAGGATGACCTTATTTTAGTCCTGAGATTAGGAATTAAGGACTGTATATACGATGAAGAGAACGGCATCTTGCTGTTGTATGGATTATGTATAGCCTGACGGGCATGACGACATTCCGATGGATTTCGACAGCCTGGAGGGCACACTCCTTCAGTGCACCCCCGCACCTACCCCACGAGCCCCAGCCCACCCCCTGGGTTTCTATTTTGCAGCTGCTCCCTTTTTTTGAGCCGATGGCGGCTTTTTTGAGCCGATGACGGCCCTGGGAGTGGTTCAAAAATTAGCTCATGAGAGCAAAAACGACCACTCAACTCACGCACTTGAGCAGACGTTTAACAAAATGTTACGGACAGAACGCCATCTGGTTGTGTTCGTTACCTAATTTTGAGCGCCAACGGTTCAAAATGCGCCTATCGCTGAGCTTGCCTCTATGATGAAGGGTGAGTGATTAAGGGTAGGCGATCGCAAGACGATGCTGTTTTCTGTCACAGGGTCGTCTTCACCGTTAACCGCTGTCTCATATGCTTGAGGAGTTGCTCTTGCCATTGGGCAAGGGCGTTAACTAGATTGGGGTGCATTGAGGGCAATTTTACATTTCCTACTAAGATCAGTCGGCGCACCTTGGTCTGACATCGATCGAGGCTTCGCAGGGGCCACCACCCCAACCGACTCTACAAATTCTTGAGTAGGCTGGTAAAGAGCCTGACTGGTTTAGCTTCTTACCACGCCCCCGCATTAGGAGAGCGGTGCATGACATCCCCGGATCACAATAAACCCAAAATTCTGGTCGTTGACGACGAGCCAGACAATTTGGATCTGCTCTATCGCACCTTTCACCGTGAATTTAAGGTGCTAAGAGCGGAGAGTGGTCCTCTTGCTCTTGATATTCTGTCTGACGCTGGCGATGTGGCGGTCATTATTTCTGACCAGCGAATGCCATCCATGAGCGGGACAGAATTCCTTAGCCTGACGGCAACTCAGTATCCAGATATTATCCGCATCATCCTCACGGGCTACACCGACGTGGGCGATTTGGTGGAGGCGATTAACTCAGGCAAAGTTTTTAAATATGTCACCAAACCCTGGGACGACGAGGAGCTAAAGGCCGTCGTCCGCCAGGCGGTTGATACCCACAATGTGCTCAAGGCGAGGACGCAGGAACTGCGGCGCACGCTGCGTCAAGAAACGTTGCTGAATGCGGTGACGAATACGATTCGCAGTGCGCTCAACTATCGCCAAATTTTGCAGACCATTGTGGAAACAGTGGGGCAAACCTTTGAGGTCGATTGCGGGCTGCTGCGCCCGGCCCAGGATGGGCATTTGCAGGATGAGCTGTTTGTATTTACGGGTAACGCAGCCGCAGATATGGCGGCCAGCCCGCTCAATCTGACCAATCTGGCCAATACGGTCTGGGAAACCCGCGATGTGCAGGTGATCCCCGATGTCCAAAACGACGAGCGGATTACGGCCGATACGCCCGACGGGCTGCGACGACGGCAGGCCTATGAGGGCTCCGACATTCGCTCTAGCCTAGTGGTGCCGCTGGTGCTCAAGGAAGAGCTGGTTGCGGTGCTGGTGCTGCACCAGTGCGGCCAGCCGCGAATTTGGCAAGACGATGAGGTGCAGCTGGTGGGCATGGTGGCCGACCAGGCGGCGCTGGCGCTGTCCCAGGCTCGGGCCTATGAAAAGGTGCGATCGCTAGCCCGGCGGGAGGCGTTGGTCAATACCATTACGGCGGCAATTCGCTCTAGCCTTGACCCCCAGGAAATTTTTGCGGCCATCACCCAGAAGCTGGGGCACGCTCTCCACACCGATGGGTGCGCCCTGTCGCTGTGGACGGAAGACGACGAGTTTGTGCAGTGCGTGGGGCTGCATGACGCTGCCTTAGAGGACGAAAGCCTTAGCGCATCGGTGTCGTCGGGTGGGGGAACTTCTGCCAATTCTGTTTCCGCCAACAGCCTTTCTGTCAAAAACAGTTCGGGCAATATTTCGGGCAATATTCCGGCCAACATCGACCCGTCGGTGATCGATCCGCTCGCTGCAGAAAGCGGTGTTTTCCATCGCTATCTGCCCCAATCGCTGGTGCCGATTGAGGGTAATCCGGTGCTGCAACAGTTGCTTACGACCCAGGTGCCGGTGGTGATCGACGACCTCAGTGAGCATCCGGCGATGAATATTTTGGACTTGCCGCTGCGATCGCCTGCTCGGTCGCTGCTGGTGGTGCCCCTGCTCTATGACGGCAAGATCATCGGCAGCATTTCGCTACGCCAGATGCGTGAGCCGCGCCATTGGGAAGCTGAGGAAGTGGCCCTCGCCCAGGCCGTGGCTGCTCAAGCGGCGATCGCGGTGCAGCAGTCTCGGCTTTACCAAAAAACGCGCCAGCAGGCAGAACAGCTCTTGGAACTCGATCGGCAAAAAACCGAATTTTTCCAAAACGTGTCCCACGAGTTTCGCACGCCCCTGACCTTGACCATCGGTCCCCTAGAATCGGCTGTGACCAACCAGCAGGGGCTTAGCTACGACCAGTCGGTGATTGCGCTGCGCAACTCCCGCCGCCTGCTGCGCCTAGTCAACCAACTACTCGACCTCCAGCGGCTGGATGCCAAGCGGATGCAGCCGAAGTTTCGCCCGTGCAACTTGGTTGATTTTGTCACCCAGGTGGTCGATGCCTTCCGCCCTTACTGCGACAAAAAGCAAATCAACCTGATTACCGATTTGTTTGACTGCCCGCCGGTTTACCTCGACCTCGAAAAATTCGATAAGGTACTCTATAACCTGCTGTCGAATGCGATGAAATTTACCCCATCGAGTGGGCGGATTACGGTCGCGCTACAGCACGCCGGGGATCACTGCCTGCTCAAGGTGATCGATACGGGCATGGGCATTCGTGCCGATCAGATTCCCTACTTGTTTGACCGTTTCCGCCAGGCCGATGGCTCGGCCAATCGCAGCCACGAAGGCAGCGGCTTAGGACTGGCCTTGGTCAAAGAACTGGTCGAACTCCACGGTGGCAAGGTGACCGTTGACTCTCACTATGGGTCGGGCACGACCTTCTCGATTTGGCTACAGACGGGTACGCGCCACCTGCCCCCCAATCAGGTAATCGAAATTCCGGCCGAAATTGAGAGCAGCCGCGCTGTGGTCGAGCTGGTCGATATTGAGCTCGATACCACCCACACCCACGACTTCGTTCCCGACGAAGATTTTGACATCCCCGTTGAGCTAGAGCCGGTGGTCAGCCCTAGCAACGCTCAAGGCAACGAGGGGCCGATCGCCAAAATTTTGGTGGTTGACGATAACCCGGATGTCCGTACCTATGTCGCAGGGGTGCTGCAAGGGGCGGGCTATCAGGTGCTGTTTGCCCGCAATGG